>DATGMS010000036.1:0-13367 GCA_035307285.1 Cyclobacteriaceae bacterium | reverse complement strand
TGACTCGGTTTCAGGTCATGCTGAACTTGTTTCAGCATCCAAACACGTAGGCAGCGTTTATTTCACAAAGACCCTGAAATGAGTTCAGGGTGACGTTCAGGTGACGATGGTCACCCTCAGGTCATGATCAGGTGAATATACGGTTTTATCGAGATAAATAAATACCGCTTGGACATGATCTTGGAAGGGCACAAAAAAACCGGGAAAGAAAATCTTCCCCGGTTCTAACTTACTTCATCCCATCAACTGGAGGACATTTCTAAAAATCAAATTTTAGACCGGCTGCAAGTACCAATTGATCAAAGCCACCAAGGATATATTTCACTTCTCCGAAAGGAACAAAATTCCTTCCGATATTGAAGTTTGCCCCGGCACCAAGGTTTAAGCCAATCTCCCCTGCACTTGAAGATACATTGGACATGCCGACTTGGGACATGTCTACCTTTACTTTAACATTCGTATAGTTAAGACCACCAAGGCCATAGAATGTAAGGTTGTCCTGCTCCACAAAGATGTAATTCAAGTTACCATTGATTTCAAAAGCTGATGTTTTTACAAATCCTTCTTCGTTAGGAAAGTAAAAAGAAAAGCTTGGAGAAATTACCATTCGGTCAGCAACTGGGAGTTCGGCAATTGCTCCGATACCCAAAGAGTTGACCTCGGTGCCATAGAGAAGTTGGGCACCAATCCGATTAGAATCCTGGGCAAATAATTGACCCATGCCAGCTATCAGAAAAGCTGCGAAAACAAAAAGTGTCTTTTTCATAGTGTTTTTTTCTTTTGGTTTAAATAATAATTAAAATTCATCCTGAAAAAGTCGTCATTGAAAAAGTCCCTCCAAGATGACTCCACAAAGATAAGGATTCTGCTTTAATACAAATCTTGAATTTTGGTTTCGCCTTCTTTAATATTTGAAAAGATAGCGTAAGTAGTTCCTTATCACTATTTAATCACCAATTCCACCCGTCTATTCCTTTCTCTCCCAGCCTCGTCCTTGTTACTCGCCAGCGGGGAGGCCATCCCTACTCCTACAGCGGTCAGTTGCTTGCTGTCTATCTTAAAATCCCTCACCAATGCCTCTACCACCGAAGCAGCCCTCTTTTGCGATAAGGACATATTCAGGTCAAAATCACCTGTATTGTCCGTATGCCCTACCACGAGTACATTTGCATCTGGGTGTGCCAAGAGATAGTCGGCCATCACTTTTAACGCGTCTGCCGAATCCTCCTTGATTTCGGAACTGTTGAGGTCAAAGTTTATCCCATAAAACGCATATCTCCCTTCATTTTCCAATTTATCACTTACTGCAGCGACGTCTACTTTGTCTGTATCCAGCAAATCCTGCTTGACAATATCAATATGGTATCTGGCCATATTGCCCCGCCTATCATCCCCCACCAACAGACTGACAAAGTAGGGTTCATCATTATGGGTCCCCGAGGCTAGAAGATAGGAGCCGTTACTTCCAACCATAGTATTTCCCAACTGAGAGGAGCCTTTGATATATTCCCTCGAAAAATGCATCGGCATATCCCCACACTCCGCTGTCCTACAGCTAAAAATTATTTTAAATCCCGCCTTAGTCAACCGGTCCTGATACGTGCGATATACCTGTGTGGCCGTCACACCCTCCGGAGCCACATATTCTATGGCGGTAATTTGTCCTTCGATGGATTTACCATCCTTCAACTTGTTGTAATCAACCATCTCCCTACTCAAGGGGTAGGTGTATACTTCATATTCTTTGACGCTATACCGGTTGATCCAAGAACCTTCATATCGTGACAAAAGCGAGTGGTCTTTGGAATTGGCCACATCTTGTTGGGCAGAAACAAACCAGCTAAGAGAGAGGAGAATTACAGCACTTAAAATCGTTTTTTTCATTATTTCTTTGTGTTAAAAAGCGTCATAAAGTGGCTTCGGCAATTTGTTTTGAGTGACAGTAGAGCAGTGAGGCAAAATAAATAAAAGTAAGGAAAGGACCCGGCAATCATACAGGGCCCCACCTCGAAGCCCTGTATGATTATTTTACCGCTTGCCAACTTTTATCACTACACCGCTACAGGGGCCTTAATGGCCGGATGAGGATCATAGTTTAGCAACTCAAAATCTTCGTATTTAAAGCCAAAAATATCTTTGATTTCAGGGTTTAGCTTCATTTCTGGAAGAGGCCGACATTCCCGGGACAATTGTAGGTTGGCCTGTTCCAAATGATTGGAATACAAATGTGCATCTCCAAAAGTATGGACAAACTCCCCCGCTTCCAATCCACAAACCTGTGCCACCATCATTGTAAATAAAGCGTAGGAAGCGATATTAAAAGGGACACCCAGAAAAACATCCGCACTCCGCTGATAAAGCTGGCAAGAGAGCTTTCCATTAGCCACATAGAATTGAAAAAGCAGGTGACAAGGGGGCAAAGCCATGTCATCGACGTCGGCCACGTTCCATGCGCTGACGATCAACCTTCTCGAATCGGGCTTGGTCTTGATCTGGTGGATTAGGTTCTTGATCTGATCGATTTCCCCGCCTTTGCCGTCCGGCCAATGCCGCCACTGATAGCCGTACACTGGACCCAAATCGCCTTTTTCATCCGCCCACTCGTTCCAGATCGTCACTTTATTATCGGTAAGGTATTTTATATTGGTATCGCCCTGAAGAAACCACAGCAGTTCATGGATGATGGACCGAAGATGGCATTTCTTGGTAGTGACCAAGGGGAAACCTTTTTGAAGGTCAAAACGCATCTGGTAACCAAATACGCTTGTGGTACCTGTCCCTGTACGATCACCCTTCTGGACACCGTTGTCCAGTATATGTCGAAGTAATTGATGGTATTGCTGCATGATGAATCTATTTTAGTAAAGATTTCACGCAAAGCAATATAAAGAAACGCAAAGTGCGCAAAAGATTTAACCTAGACGATTTTTCCTCTTCGCGCCCTCTGCGTATACTTAGTGGCCTCTGCATGAAACCTTTAAAACCCCTCTATCCCTTATAATGTTCCTCGTAATATTTCTGGTAATCGCCCGAAGTCACGTTCTTTAACCAGTCCTCATTCTCCAGATACCAATCCACGGTTTTTTCTATCCCTTCTTCAAACTGTAAGCTGGGCTTCCATCCTAACTCTTTGTTGATCTTTGTGGCATCGATGGCATAGCGCAGGTCATGTCCTGCACGGTCGGTCACATAAGTGATCAGCTGCTTTGACGTACCCTCAGTTCTGCCCAACTTTCTGTCCATCACCTCGCAAAGCAACCTCACGATATCGATATTCTTCCACTCATTAAAGCCTCCGATATTGTAAGTCTCCCCTACTGTACCGTTATGGAATACCTCATCTATGGCGATGGCATGGTCCACCACATAGAGCCAGTCCCTTACGTTCTCCCCTTTTCCATACACCGGCAGCGGTTTATTGTTCTTGATATTATTGATACAAAGAGGAATCAGCTTTTCCGGAAACTGATTGGGGCCGTAATTGTTGGAACAATTGCTGATCACAACGTTCATCTTGTAGGTATTCGCATATGCCCGCACAAAATGGTCCGAGGCGGCCTTGGACGCAGAGTATGGCGATTGCGGATCATAAGGAGTTTCCTCCGTAAAAAACCCGCCATCATCCAATGATCCATAAACCTCGTCTGTAGAAACATGGTAAAACAAATGGCCGTTGCTATCCTTCCAAAAGCTTTTGGCGGCATTAAGCAGGTTTACAGTACCGATCACATTTGCTTTCACAAAGGCAAGTGGATCAGTAATACTCCTGTCGACATGCGACTCCGCCGCCAAATGGATCACGTCCGTAATCTGGAAATCGTTAAAAACCTTATTGAGGTTGACTTCGTCTAAGATGTCCACTTTGGAAAAACTGTAGTTAGCGTTGCCTTCCACCTCCCTCAGATTTTCCAGATTTCCCGCATACGTCAATGCATCCAAATTGATAATTTTATAATCAGGGTATTTTTTTACAAAAAGTTGCACCACATGGGAGCCAATAAATCCGGCACCGCCGGTTATCAAAATTGATTTTTTCATATCGTTTGTGTTTTATGCCTTAAATTTTGAAATGAGTTTGCTAACCCAGCCTGGGGAATAATTGTTTTCTTCCTCATAATAATTCCCGCTGTAACGGCTTTTTTTCATGTAGGAATAATTGTAGCCATAGCCATAGTTGTAGCCTGCAAAGTCGTAAACATCCCCACCGCTTTTGACCCCGTTAAAAATGGCGTAGAAATTTGAAATCTGGTCGCTGGCATAAAGATCATTGATCATGAGCAGGTGATTCTTATGCGTGTAGTCATGCCGGACAATATAGAGATTGATGTCAGAGAAGCGAAGCAAATCCATGGTTTCCGATACCAGCCCTATCGGCGGGGAGTCCATGATGATGATTTCAAATTCCGATTGGAGCTTCTCCATAAATCCCTTCATTTTATCCTTCAACAACAATTCAGAGGGATTGGGCGGCACCGGTCCAGAGGGCACCACATATAAGTTATCGTATTCCGTCGGCAAGATAATCTCTTCCATACTGCATTTGTCTATAAGAAAGGAGGACAACCCCACCTTATTGGACACCTTCATGTACTGGGCAAGCTTGGGCTTCCGCAAGTCTATCCCTACGATGCAGGTCCTCTTACCGCTCAAGGCCATAGCTGAAGCAATATTGATGCTGATAAATGTCTTTCCCTCTCCTGCAATACTGGAAGTGACCAAAATATTTTTGCATTTCTTTTCACTGGCAATATAAAACAAGCCGGATCGGATCGACCGAAAGGATTCCGAAGCCAGTGCCCTGGGAAATTCCGCCACCAAAAGATTGGTATCCTTATCACTATAACCAATTGTTCCCAACAATGGGATCTTTAAGATGCTCTTTAGTTGGATCTGATCCATAATCCTGTTGTTCAGGTAGTGGTACAACAACAGAAAGCCAAAAGGAACAAAAAATCCCAGACCCACCGCATAAGCGTAGTTTTGGGATTTGGTGGGGAATATCAATCGGCCCTTTTTGGCGTAATCCACTACAGAATTATCAGAAACATTGGAAGCTTTAGCAATACCGGCCTCGGCCCTTTTCTCCAATAAGTAGGTGTATAGATTTTCTCGGAGTTTAAATTCCCGGAAGATGTTTGAATAGTTGGATTCCGCCTCGGGGAGATTGGAAAACTGTCGGTCGTAAGTTCTTAGTTTATCAAAGTTCTCTTTTTTTCGGCTTTCCGTATTTTTGATCAGGTTATTGATATTTTCAAACACATTATCCCGTACCCGCTGCACCTGTTGATCTAAGACGAGGACATCGGGATGGTTGTCGTTGACTATCGAAAGCAGTTTTCTCCTCTCCAGTGAAAGATCCACGAGGTTTTTGATCAGTCCGTTGAGCAGGGCATCGTTTATACCAATCAAAGATGGGGCAACAATCTCCTCATAGGCTTCGCTCTTCTGGGCCAGATACTCCTGTAAGGATCTATAATAGGCCAGTTCAAAATCAATGGCCTGAATATTGGCCTCCAAGCTCTGAATATTACTCAACACGCCTCCGAATTCAGCATTTACATCGAGAAGTTTGTTCCTCACTTTGAAATCCTGCATTCTGCTTTCAACGGAATTCAGGGAGTCCTCCACCATAAAAAGCTGCTGGTCTATAAACCGGAGCGTATTTTCCGAGATCCTGTTCTTCTCTATAAGATCGTATTCGATAAATGAGTCCATCAAGGCATTGACATAGTCGCGGCCTTTTTCAACGACGGTGGTTACTAGGCTTACTTCAAGCACGGATCCATAATCATATACAGGTCTAACGGAAACGGCTTTAGAAAATCTCTCCGACAATTGCGATGGGTGTTGAAACATAAATGCGACCTCGTCCCCGACCCGGCCGGGATTAACCAGATTGACCACAAATTTGGAACGCGGGGTCTGGACAATTTCTCCAAACCTAAAAATTTTATTAGTAAGGTCTGCATCAATGTCCTCATCAGCATCCATCCACGAAAAATCGAGAAATTTAGCCTCCACTCCAGATAGGGTAAATTCCTCTGGAGAGAGAATTTCCAGAAGTAATCTTCTTCCCGTCACTTGGGGATGGCTCCAATCTACCTCGACACGGATGGGTGAGTTGGTGTATAATTCTATTTCTTTGATATTGGTAGAAGCGTAATAGCTGACATCAAAGTGCAATTTTTGCAACGCCGCGTCCGCAAGGTTTTCCGAAGTGAACAGGAGAATGTCATTTCCGAGATTGTCTACATTGGTAAAGATGTTTGACCGGTCCAAAACCCTCACCTCGGGGGAAGAATTGCTCTGGATCATCACGCTCCCTTTCACCTCATACCGCTCAACCGTGTACCGATGAAAAAGAAAAACAATGACCAGTCCCAATCCAATAAAGAGCGCATATAAGGGCCAATATCTGGAGTACTTGATAATATAGTACTTGATATCAATTGGCTTTTCCTGCTCTTCAAATTTGGACAAATCGAGTTTTTCCATCTTTAAAATATTCCTGAGGTGATGCCATAAAAAAACAATAGCGCGGTAACGAGAGAAATCCCCAACTGTAGGGAAGAAGACAGGTTGTCCCCCGTCCCGATTTGCCGGATTTTCATCGGCTGTAGATACAAGATATCATTGGGCTGGATAAAATAATATGGAGAGGCCAATAACTGCCGATCATTAAGGTTGATCTGGTGGATTTTCGTACCGCCGTCATATTGGCGGATAAGGAACAACTCGTTTTTCTTCGCCAAGATATTGGATTCACCTGCAAGGGCCACTGCATCGAATATTGTTGCACGGTTTTTTAATATCATCTTCGTCCCCGAGCTGCTGAATTCCCCCAATGCCGTAAATCGAATCCCTCCTGTCCTTAGCCTAACATATACCTCTTCCTTAAAATAGGCGTTAACCGCCTTTTCTATTTTTCCCCTCGCCTCCTCCTCTGTCAACCCGGCAATCTCCAGCAATCCAATTACCGGCATCCTTACGTAACCGTTTTTGTCAATACTATATCCGGAGTAAAAATAAACATCTCCTCCTGTCATCCCGCCGCCGGTGCCTGTCCGCGATGTACTGCTTCCCTGAAATTCAAATGCCTTCATCAATTCTGCATTGGAAGATGCAAAATCTATATCCACGATGTCAAATGGTTGGAGGACATACTCGTAATCTACTTCGGCGTAAGGAATGAATTCATCCAGTTCTATCGGTTCGCTGTCGGGTAGGTTTTGTAAATAATTAATCCTTTTGTTGCTGATACAAGAACTTGCTATCAAAATAAGGTACAAATAAACAGCTGTTCTCATAATTCTTGTGGCCAACTTCCTGATCAAAATTAATTAAATATAGATGGAATGGAAACGTAAGGTATTTTTAATTTAGACTGGTACTTTGGGACTTGGCATGCAACAGCAGCTGATAATGTTGCAAAATCAATTGGTGTACCTTCTCCCTATCGAAATTCTCATTTACTTTTTCATATAGATTTTCTGCAAATCCATACATGGTTTCCTTCTTCACAAAGGCAAATTCCATGGCTTCCTTTAAAGCGGATGTATTCCCAACAGGAAACACCAACCCCATTTTCTGATGCTTTACCAGTTCGGTATTCCCAGGAATGTCCGAGCAGATGATCGGACAATGGATGGCGCCGGCCTCTAACAATACATTGGGAAACCCTTCCCTATGAGAAGGATGAACCAGCACATCGGAAATAGCCATATAATGCGCCACATGATCCGTCCATTCCACATGGACGATGCGGGGATGGTCGTTGATCTTCCGGATAATATCCTCCCGCAAAGGGTCTAGGTCCTGTTCAAAAGACCCTAGCAAAACCAGTTTAGACTTGTTAACGATTTTAGACTGAAGGAAAGCCTCCACCAACTCCTCTATTCCCTTGTCCTTCACCAACCTCCCTACCGCAAGCATAATAAAGTCGTTCTCACCTGGGGCCACCCGCATCATGGCTGCTACCAAGTGATTTTCCTTTAGCTCATCTCGTGCATATTGGGAGAGGTTTACTCCGTTGGAAGACCCTGCACCCAGCACCCGGACCTTGGAAGCGTCCACCAATTTCTCCTCCAATATAAACTTCTTGAGAGAAAAGGAATTAGGCCACAATTCGGTGCACATCTTAAAAGTAAATTTCTCCACAGCAACCAACAGGCTTCTTTTCTGTTTTTCAGAGGAAACATAAGGCAAGCCTGCTAACGTATGTACGCGCACAGGGACTCCGGAAAGCTTTGCAGCTATCATGCCCAAAAATCCTGCTTTTGGTGTATGCGTATGAACAATATCGGGTTTTACTTCCTTAAAAAGCCGCATCAATAGCCAGATGCAATAAATATCCCTGAAAGGTGTGATTTTTCTCGTAAAAGGGATCACTCGATGTTCACAGCCCTCCTTTTTCACCACCTCATTCACTTCCTTTCCGTCAGAACTCACCATGATCACCTCCCATCCGGAAGCCTTCATGAACTTCATCTGACCAGCTAGCAGGAGTTTTAAAGAAAGTGGTACAGTAGTGATCCTTATTAATTTCGGCATTTAAACAATTTCCTTATAAAACGACAAATATAGATTTTAATTAGAATTTATGTGGAGAAATTATACGCTGTCTCAACCTTTTTGTCGCCAAGCAAGAATATCCCGCTTATAAACCCGGATATTGAAAGTTATTCCAATATCCGGTATTTTAATATCCACCTTACAAAAAATCCTGAACAGTCGAACTGTTCAGGATTTAATTATTGGTCAAAGCCTGTACGGGATGACCTGGAGAATACCTATTGTTATTTATTCAAGGACTGGATCCATTGTGCAATCTTAACCACATCAGCTCTTGGGACGTGAGGCATTGGAGGCATAGGCGTGCTATAATCCGGCCAATTTTCCGGCTTAGGGGTTATCACCAGCTCGATGATCTGGTCTACCGTGTAATTCCTTTTGGCAATGTCCTGAAAAGAAGGCCCTACTTGACGGGTATCGGCGTTGTGACAGGCAGAACAGGTATTTCTTGCCAAAATTGGGCTGATCACTTGAAGAGAAGGCGCTTCTTCCACTTTCTCTGGTGTTTCGGACTCGGGCGCTTTGGAAGCTTTCTCGGATTCTTTCTTAGCAGCTTCTGCCTTTTGGATAGCTGAATTCACTGTGCTAGTTTCGCTTATTGCTAGCTTTTCTCCCGCCGGAATATTGTTCAAGGTGTAATAGGCAGAAGGATGCACCAGAGAATGAAAATTATCCCTTTCTCTCACGCCATCCAAAAAAAGATGATGTACATAGTACTGACGTAAACCTTCCACCACGATCCTGGCTTTCATTCCGTCCTCCGAAACCTTAACGCCTTTCACGGTTAGCGCTTCATTGTTTGCTGGAGGACTTCCATATACAGGGAAATATTTATAGGTATAGCTGTTTACGGAATAAGAAGCAATATCTTCCGCAGACTTCCTATCTACCGGCTTGGTAAATTCAACCTCAAATCCATCAGGCATCGCCCTTACTGCTCTCATCTCGAAGGGCAGATCTTCGTTCCACACCAGTCTTTGTAAGCCTTCATTGGCTTCTCCTGCAGAACCCCAACCGCGGTTGGTCTCTCCGACAAAGAGAGAACCGTCTTTGGCCCAAGCCATTCTCAACACACCGGACTGGAAACCGCTTCGGAAATCAATCGATGCACCTTGATATTCGCCGTTGACTTTTTCCAAGAACACCCGCATGATCTTGCTTTGCCCTTGGTCACCTACCAACAGTTGACCTTCAAAAGGCCCAAAATGCCCTTTAGGGATCTTTATTGGCTCGGAGGTAGAGATGCCGTGTATTCCGTAGGGAAACCATACTGCGGGCAACTTCAAATCAGGCAACTTCTCTTTGGCCTCAAAAGGAGTGATAAAGGGTGCTCCCTCTACATTTTCGGGTTTGATATATCTGCCCTGTTCGTTTTTTACCTGCATGGGATCAACCACTGCATTGAATTCCTCAGTGGTAAGACTCAATGGAGAGTTGGGTAAGGAAGTCCATTTTAAGCCTGCGGGATGCCCGCTAAAGTCACCTTTTTCGATATGCCATAGTCCCCCCGACCCCATGTAATCACCTTGATTGTCGGTATAAAACAATTCGTCTTCAATCATGCCGATCCCTGCTGGAGATCTCATTCCTGTAGCCCAAGGTTCCATTTCACCATCCTCGGAGATCTTCATGATCCAACCGCGGTAAGGCACGCGACTTTCCCCACGCCACCATTCCTCGTCCCCAAAAGCCACATTGCCGGACACGTAAAATTTACCGTCCGAACCAATAACAGGGCCGAAGCTGTATTCATGGTAATGTCCCGACACCGGCCATGCATACACAGTCTCAAAAATATCCGCTTGACCGTCCATATCAGAATCAATCAACTTGGTCAATTCACCTCTTTGTGCAAGGTAAAGATGGCCGTCCTTGTAAGCCAGACCTAGGATCTCATGAAGACCAGAGGCAAATTTCCGAAAGAACGGTCTTGCACTTGTGGGGTTTTCCACAATGAACACATCTCCTCTACGTGTAGAAATACCAAGATTACCGTTAGGCAGGGTAACCAATCCTCCTACCTCAAGTAAGGTGCCCTCGGGAGAGCTTACTTTCATGATTTTAAAATAATCTTCCTCCATAGGAGACTCTTGGGCAGAAGACGAGAGGTTAAAACTGACCACTGTTAAAGCAGCCAATAAAACCTGTCTGAAATATTTATTTATTTTTAGATTCATTTTTGCTAAATATTATCAATTAAAACAGAAGCGTATAGACTAAGGCATCCTTTACAGGTATAATAAGTTCCTGTTGCTCCGCGCCCTTACGGATTAAAGCCTTGGAAGAAGTCCCTTCTTCGAGTTTGAGAAAATAAATTTTATCGTCTATCAGGTAAGTACCGGCCGTAAGCTCTTTGATGGTATTTCCCACGGCTAAGAGAAAATAGGTATTGGGCTGTCCGTCCTGAATCTTGATCTGCCTTTTTACGCCCTGACCATTCTCCAAAATGATTATTTCATCATTGATAATGGCGCCGTTAGCTTGGTACATAAAGGTCACATCGTTGTTGGCGTTGATCTTATAGCCGAGGGTCTTAAAGGCAGTCCCTACAGTATCCGCAGGCCACCCTTGATCAGTAGAAGCCAATTGGGCCAACGGGACCATAGGCTTGCCCAACCGAACCACACTTCCCAATGGTCTTGAAGAACCATCTCCCCTGTTGTTCCACATTGGTGTGGCATTAAGGAACTCCCCTCTCCATATTTGGAAAAGACTGCCGTTATCAAGGTCGTAAGTAAAATGGACCTTGGCCTCACTTCCTATCGAAACGGCATGAGTCACCCTTCCATAGCTTGGAACATCCATAAAACTTCTCAACAAAGGCTTTTCCTTCGGGTCTACCAAAATAGGATCCGCTTCGTTTCTTTGTACGCTATTGCTGTTGGAAACCTGGAATTCCCTGATGCCTGGGCCTGCGATAGCAAGTCCAAGTCCCGGCTCTACCCAATCCATAAACTTAGAATACAGAAGCTCAAAAGTCACTTCTCCTGCCGGTAATGTCACGCTTCCTCTTCGGTAACCTTGTCCGAAGTCAAGGACGCTTTTGCCGTCAATGGTCACCCGACCGAGGCCTCCCGGTACGTTTAGATTAAAAGAATATTCTCCCGCTTCTTCTATATTCAACGTGCCGTTATACTTGATCAAATACTGATTAGACCTCGGATTAACCCGGGAGGACAATGTAGCTAAACTTCCTTCAGCCTCTGGACTGAGGGTATTGAAATCCGGCTCCTGTTCAAATCTGCCCCCATAAACTTTATAGGAAAGATCCGACAGTTCTGGAAGAGGCTTGTCGTAACTGGTAATCTTGATGTTCCGAAGTGCAACGGCACCATGGTCTCCCTGAATACGAAGCGGGCCTACTGCTTTCTCATTGTTGCCCATGCCTCCACGTGTAGGGCCGAAAAGCTCTACATTCTCATGGATCACCACACCGTTCAACGACATTTGTAGGATTCTGGCATTTTCAGTTTTGTGGCCGTTGGCATCAAACCGAGGCGCTCTAAAGGAGACCGAAAGCTGTTGCCACAGACCTGGAGCGCGGGTTACGTTCTGACGGGGGGCATAGCCTTGGTAGCCCTTTTGGCCTTCCGGCTTGCTGTCATCCCATCTTTCATATATCCCGCCGTTGTCGCCAGATCGAGGATTCGCAACACCCCAGCTGTCCATCAACTGGATCTCATAGCGACCCTGTATGTAAATGCCTGAATTGGACCCAGGTACCATCATGTACTCAAGCTCCAAATCCATATCCCCAAATTCCTCTTTGGAGAAAAGATCTTTTCCGGCGTTCTTTTTAGAGGGATTATTGATCAATATTCCTTCGCCTTTGCTACTACTGATGATATTTTTGCCGGGCTCGACGGCAACATCACCTGCTATACTCCAGCTTTTGGCTGGATCATTAAAAAAGTCCAAATTATTTAGGGGAACTTGGACCTGTCCGATAGCGATATGGGACATAAGGAGCAATACAATGGGTATAAAAACGGACTTTATCCTCCATTGATTAGATTTTTGTTTATTCACTTTTTGCATTTAATGGTGTTAAATAATGGGATTCTTGTTAGATTATTAGGGGCTTACTGGGTTTGCCAATGCATATAGAAAGTGGGATTTTCTAAGTGGCAATTTTTTGATCCTGCGATTCTACAAAAAAATAATTGCATCGACAAAACATTTCCATTCACCGACAAACGCTGCTCCAAAGATTAATGTTGCATTGCCACTCCTGTGCAACCTGGGTAAAAGTTAAAAGATGTGCAACGGAAGAAAAGTATTTTTTAAAGGAAATTTCCCGATGGAATAAATTTTGGTACATAAAACAAAATGTCCTACAACTAAATCAACTTATGTTCCCAAGGCGACTACTGATCATTCGACGTCCATACAACTTACCCCTTTCCTTTTTCTTTGGTGTGCTTTTTTCCACTTGTAGCGGTCTCGGGTTTGCTCAGTCGGAAGAGCTACCCACAGAACAATTTGACAAAAAGATTCTCGCCAAAGAATTAAAGGACCCTTGGTCTATTTCCTATGGGCCGGACAATCAACTTTGGATCACGGCTTCCAAAAGTTATCAGATACTAAAGGTAGATCCAGACAATGGCAGGCTGGACACCCTTGCGGACCTGAGCAGCGAAAGACGCTTCCCACGATATGACAACTTGCCCGATTCCTTAGAGGAAGGGAAACCATGGCCACAGGGAGGGTTGATGGGATTGGCCGTTCACCCGGATCTGCTGAAAGGAAAGCCTTATGTTTATCTGGCGCTTGTCTATGAGTATGAAGGAAGCGCA
>DATGMS010000035.1:0-4441 GCA_035307285.1 Cyclobacteriaceae bacterium | reverse complement strand
CAGAAAGTAATGAAAAGTTCTTGGTGAATCACGGGAATGGAATGGTGGTGGAGGTTCATGGTACTGCGTTCAACTTGAACAGCAGAGGCAGTAAGCAGCAAATAACACTCAAGTCAGGCAGCATAAATCTGCTTTGGGATGTGGATATGATTGGGGGATCGGAAAGTTTTATGATGAAACCTGGACAAATGGCGCAGTTTGATAATAAAGAACATCAATACAAGGTCTATAGTCCGGAAAATCTTGTAAAATATTATTCCTGGACGAATGGAAAATTGTTGTTGGACCAGACTAGATTGGAAGATATCTTATCTATAATAAGAGAAAGTCACGGGGTGGAAGTCGTGCTTGCGGACCCGTTATCAGCGACAAAAACCGCATCGGGTAGCTTACCTGTTTCAAATGACTCGCGGGAGCTTACCGAGAATATTGCTGCTCTATTTGATCTGGAGATAGAGATGGTCGGAAAGCAAGTTCGTTTTAAATAGACCGACGGATATTGCTTGGTCAGCTGAGGGGCTGCTAGATTATTGCTAAACCTAAATTAACTAGATTTATGGGTGAGGAAGGGGTTGTACCGCCTTCCGGAAAAATTAGGTGAAAAATCGCCATGGAAATCCTTTGCCTTTCCTACAAGGCGTGGCGACAATATAGATGATTGGTTTGTGAATTACGATTGACAATGATAACCCAAAGTAGAAATCATTAACCACCAAAATCGTAATGTCTATGTCAAACACATTTACTAAAACCCTGTTCTTTGTGCTGTTGGTTAGTTTCCTGTTCATTCAACAGGCCGAAGCGCAATTGTTAGCTGAATTTGCTGTCTTGCCAGACACGCAAAAAAGATCCCCCGAACCTTCCTTGTCAAGTGCATTGAGGGAATTGGAGAGAGCCTATGACGTGTCGATTGCTTACCAAACCAATCTACTTAAAGACAATCGGCTGGATGCTTTTAGTCCGGACTTGGATAAAACGCTCGAAGAAAACCTTCAGGTGCTTTTAGCGGGTTCAGATTTAAGCTACAAACATGGAAAGGCTAATTTTTATTTTCTCCAGAAAAATGCGTCGCCGGAAATAGAAAACAAGCTTAGTCAGCTCACGTTGGAAAAAAACGAACCACAGGATGTCCTCAAAGAAATAGGAGGACTAGTGGTAGATGAAGAAGGTATGCCTATTCCTGGTGCAAGCGTTCTTATAAAGGGTCTCATGAAGGGTAGTGTAACTGACTTGGATGGTAAGTTCACCTTGGAGGTCGATGGGGATCCTAATGACCTCATTTTAGTAGTTTCCTTTATCGGCTTTGAAACCAAAGAGGTTATGGTTGGAAATCAAGCCCTGCTGACAATAAATCTGCAGTCCAGCACTATGGCCTTGGGAGAGATTGTGGTGACTGCCTTTGGTTTGGAGCGGGAAAAAAAGGCATTAGGATATACTGTGCAAAATGTGGACGGCAGGGAGTTGACGGAGGCACAACAGCCCAATGTGGTAAACAGTTTATCAGGTAGAGTAGCTGGGGTACAGATCAACGGGAACTCTATGCCAGGTAGCGGGGCACATGTAGTCATTCGGGGTTCTTCCTCTGTCGCCGGAGGCAACCAGCCGCTTGTGGTGGTAGACGGGGTCCCGCTCGAACAGACTTCCTCACGCAGTTACGGAAATGGTCTTTCTGAAATCAATCCTGAAAACATCAAAGAGATCAACATTTTAAAGGGGGCTACCGCGGCAGCTTTGTATGGGTCAAGGGCTGCGAATGGCGTTATCATGGTCACGACCAAGGATGGCTCGGGGACTAAAGGTATTGGGGTAGAGTTAAATGCGAACACGACCTTTGACAAGGCCTTTGTGAAACCGAAATTCCAAAACACTTATGGAGGTGGAGCCGGTTATAGAACCTGGTATGTGGACGGGAGAAACGGATTTGATGCCAATGGTATCAGGGGAACTGCCGGTGTTGATGAAAGCTGGGGCGCGCCTATGGATGGAAGAATGGTTCCCCTATGGTACTCGGCCCCGGAGGCAGTGCCGCTGACGCCCCAACCGGATAACTGGGATGATTTCTGGGAAACGGGTTCCACTGTCAGCAACAACATAGCCATATCAGGAGGCAATGATTTGGGAAGTTTTAGGCTCTCGGTGGGCCGTCTGGATCAAAAAAGTATCATGTATAACAATGATTACTTCAGGAACAATTTCAAACTTAATACTTCCTACAAGTTTACACCAAAGTTAAGCGTGACGCTCAACGCGGAATATATTAAATCGGGATCCGACAACCGCATGTTTTCAAGCAGCTCCGACTTTATTTGGGCCCATAGGCATACTGATTTCACGAAGCTAAAAAATTGGAGGGACTATTACGAGAGCCATTCCATGACGTTCAGACCGGGGGATGACTATCCGTACGCCAACTGGCAGCATGAATACTTCTCCAATCCTTACTTTTTGCAGGAGTATTACACTAACGCCAATACAAAGGACAGGTTGGTGGGAAATATAGCAGCAAACTATCAATTCAACGACAACCTTAGTTTAATGGTGCGGTCAGGCACAGATTTGTGGTCGGACACCAGGATTAATGTCACGGGCGTAGAAAGGACTAAAAACAACGTGAAGATTTTAGGGTCTTATACGGAAACGGTTTTGCGAAGCCAGGAAACCAACAGTGACTTTATCCTGACGTACGACAAGGATATTTCATCCAGCTTTTCTTTAAGAGCCCAAGCGGGTGGAATTAACCGGACCAACTATTATAAAAGGAACTATGTAAATGTCGGCGAGCTGACAATAGATGGTCTGTATAACTTAGGCAACTATGCTAGTCCAGTTACACCCGAGAGTGAAATCCGGCGGCAAGAGGTTAACAGTTTGTTTGCCTCAACCCAATTTGGGTTCAATAATTATTTGTTTCTGGATGTGACCGGACGGAACGACTGGTCCAGCACCTTACCCATAAATGCAAACTCTTTTTTCTATCCTTCTGTGGCTGTGAGTGCAGTGGTGAGCGATATTTTTGGTATACAAAGTAATGTCCTTTCATTTGCTAAGGTTCGCGCCAGCTGGGCGCAGGTCGGCAGTGATGCGGATCCTTACATGCTAAACCAGGTTTACAGTTCGCAAGGGCTTTGGGCGGGAACCACACCCACCTATGCGGAGTCGAGTGAAATTGCGAATTTTAACCTGAAACCTGAAATTACTACAGGTAAAGAACTCGGGCTAGACGTAAGGTTTCTTGAGGGACGTCTTGGAATGGACTTAACTTATTATGCCCAATCCACTACCAATCAGATCCTTGCTGTTTCTATTTCTCGGGCTTCGGGCTATGCCAGCCAAATCCTCAATGCTGGAGAGATAACCAATCAAGGGATTGAGCTAATGGTTACAGGAACCCCTATTAAGTTTCCTGACGGGTTTACTTGGGACGTCTCCTTTAACTATTCGAGAAACAGGAACAAAGTAGTTGAACTGGCAGAAGGATTGGAAAACTATACCCTCGGGTCCCAAAACAGCCTCACCTCTGAAGCTAGGGTAGGACAGCCTTATGGGACATTTTATGGAACACGTTATCTTAGGTCTCCAGAAGGTGAGTTGGTTTATAACAACAGCGGTCTTCCTCAGCTTGAAAATGGGACTTTCGCCCTTGGCAACATTCAACCGGACTGGATGGGAGGGTTGTCCAACAGATTCTCCTACAGAAACTGGTCTTTGGGCACCCTCATAGACATCAGAATGGGAGGGGACATATTTGATGTGGGTACCGGCCTATCCAGGAAGACAGGACAACTCATTGAAACAGAAGTAGGGCGTGAAGAAGGTGTCATAGGAGTGGGTGTGAAGAATGTAGGATCAGTGGAGTCTCCTGTTTATGTCAAAAATGATGTTATCGTCGAAGCCTCTACTTTCTGGAATGCACAAAATCCACGGACTATTCACGAAACAGGAATCTTTGATGGGAGTTATGTGAAATTAAGAGAAGTCACTTTTGGCTATAGCTTTCCAAAAAACTTCTTGGGAAACAACTTTATCCAATCCCTCAGGTTGTCTGTGGTGGGCAGGAACCTGGCCATAATGCACAAGAACCATCCCCACATAGATCCGCAAGTGGATATGAAAGGCGGTAATGCCCAAGGTTTTGCCAGTGGCGAGCAGCCTTCTACCAGAAGTATCGGGTTCAATTTGAACGTCGCTTTTTAATCTTTTCCTATCCGGTTTAAATAATCTAATTATGAAAAATACGAGCATACTTTATAGTGTATTCCTTGTTGTAGTAATCGGTTTCTCGGGTTGTACCGCCGAGTTCGAGGAAATAAATACAGATCCCAACAACCCGGTTACCATTTCGCCCGCGCTTCTTCTGCCGAACGCTATCCAGATCTCAGTGGATAGGTACTGGGGCCATAGCACCCGTTATCAAAGGCTGAATATTGATGCCGCCATGTGT
>DATGMS010000034.1:0-2112 GCA_035307285.1 Cyclobacteriaceae bacterium | reverse complement strand
CATGTGCGCACGAATGTTGGTGGCGTGTATGAGATCTACAGATCATCTGGTCAAGCAGAGCCTGTCTATACACATGCAGATCGGAATACCCAACAGGAAGCTGTTCGGTTCTTAAATGAAGAATTGTTTAAAACACCTACCTGGATTATCGAAGAAGAAATCGTCGCCCGGACGCAGGACTTTGGCTTGTTGGAAAGGGTGCGTTCGCTTCAGGTAACTTCTTTAAACGGGCTTTTGGATTGGGGAAGATTGGGTAGAGTAATTGAAAACCAAGCCCTCAATGGCAAAGAGGCCTATACTATACTGGAGCTTTTTGAAGACCTTAGAAAGGGCCTATGGACCGAACTGCCTAACGGCCAAGCCATCGATGTGCATAGAAGAAGCTTGCAGAGAGCCCATTTGGCTAGACTGGAAGAGTTGCTGACCAAAGAAGCTCCCGAAGTGCCCGCAGCCTTCAGGAGCCGGGCAGGGGCACAGATCAATGCAGCCCAGTCAGACATCCGTCCCGTGGTAAGGGCGGAGTTAAAAACCCTGCAGAGACAAATCAGCGCTGCCATTCCAAGGACTGCCGACCGAATTTCTAAGATTCACTTGGAAGATGCTTTGGAGCGGGTTAACAAAGTGTTGGATCCTAAGTGAGGCGTTTAAGACGTGAGATAATAGAGGCCAGACAAGCCATGTGCATGTTTTAGCTTGAGTTGTTTTAAGAAACCATTTCCTACAAGGTGCTTCATTCATTGGAGCACCTTTTTTGTTTTAAAGTTCCTCGCTATTCTTTTTCTGAAGTTGGCAATAGAATAGGAGGGACGGAAAGACAGTGTAGGAAAAATGAATTCATCGATCGTCTACATTATCCCATGTGGTATATTTACTGTACAACGCATTTCATAATGTTTATCCAAAACTGTTAAAATTGGGATGGTAAAAAGCAAAATATCACTGCGCCTTCAAACAATCATTTCTGCCTTGCCTTTAAAAGAAAATAGATTTGAAAAAATTTAAAGCGCCGGATTTTATAGCTGTAGATCCTATTTGATGCCTTAGAAATTAGTTTGCATCCCGGATCTTACTTTTCAATTCTACTCCTCCTCAAACTCCAGCGTATTGATCAAATGCATCATATCGACTTTGATGTATTCTATAATAGGGGCAAGGGAGTCATTTTTGACCGCTGTATTAAAATATAATGCGCCACGAAGGAAATGGGCGGTAGAATCCGTTACATAAAACTGAAACTGGGTCGGAACCTCCCCGCTAAGTTCTGCTACCAATCCCGTATAGCCTTTAGGAGTTCTAAGCACTCCTTCTTCTATACCATAGGCCTTAATTTGATGCTTAGAAGTAAGGGTAAGTGCGTCGTTCAGATAAGCTTTCAGGTTTTCTTCCTTTCCTAAAACGGGCTTGTAGGTCAGGTGTACCCGAGCTCCCAGATCTCTATAGTTAAGATTAATCCACGTTTTTTCCTCAAGATTAAAAGAATCCGGCTCTATTTCGCTGAACCTTGAATGCTCAAACTGATAAGGAAGATCCATACTCAAAGTAGTAAAAGAATGATCAGGAATGTCAATCCGGTTATATCCTTTTGGCTTAGGGAGAAAATCTTGGCCGCAAGACAAGAGAAGGGATATCGGTATTAGGTATAATAATTTCCGCATCATATTGGTGTCGGGATGTGAGTATTGGGTATTGAGACCAGAGCAAAGAGCAAAGAATCTAGAGCAAAGAAGCAAGTATTAAGACCGGTCAACTTCCCGCTTCTAACTTCCCATTGCTTGCCGGAAGGGCCTTTCAGCATAATGTCTAACATCGTATATCTTTTGTCCAACGTCTAAATATCTCAATACCCAATACGCTGTACTCAACCTACCTTACCCACTTTACTTTATCTGCAATCGGTCTACGTTTGCCCACTGGCCATCTATCCGTAGCCGGCTTGGCGACATAAAAGAAGCCCATCAGCATATCCTCTTCTTCCAACCCGAAATAGGGCTTGGCTTCAGGATAAAAGGTAGGCCCCCCCGTACCCCAATAAGCGGCCAGCCCATGGGCATTAGCCGTTAGGTACATGTTTTGAACAGCCATGGCTACGGAAGCAATTTCTTCCATAACGGG
>DATGMS010000033.1:0-2137 GCA_035307285.1 Cyclobacteriaceae bacterium | reverse complement strand
CCTTCTGCCACACACATCATTAAAGAGCTTGTTGGCGTTTTGTTCCTTTAGCTGGTCGATGGTCTGAATCTTCAAGTCGCGAATTACCGGAATCAGTTCTTTGGCAATGCCTAGTGCGATAAAATCCTCATCAGAAGCTATTGCTGTTTTCTTTTCGGGGCGCATCTGCGGAAAGAAAAGCACCTCCTGTATGGTAGATTTATTGGTCAGCAACATACATAAACGATCTATGCCTATTCCAAGGCCGGAAGTTGGGGGCATGCCATACTCAAGAGACCTCAAGAAGTCCTCATCCATGGCCATGGCTTCATGATCGCCGCGAGCCGCCAGCTTCAACTGCTCCTCAAAACGCTCCCTTTGATCAATAGGGTCATTTAACTCAGAGTAGGCGTTGGCAATCTCCTTACCATTGACAAAAAGCTCAAAACGCTCCACCAAACCTTCTTCTGTCCGGTGCTTTTTGGCCAGAGGCGTCATTTCTATAGGGTAATCCGTGATATAAGTGGGCTGGATCAGGTGCTCTTCAACTTTCTCGCTGAATATCTCATCAATCAGTTTTCCGCTGCCCATGCTGTCATCTACCTCTATGTTCAGTTGTTGACAAACCTCCCTTAGCCCTTTCTCATCCAGTTGACTTACATCAATTCCTGTATATTCTTTGATAGAATCATACATGGTGAGTCTTCTATAAGGGCCAGCGAAATCAATCTCATGTTGGCCCACTTTGGCGACGGATCCCCCATGGACAGATAAGGCAACCTTTTCCAGTAAATCCTCTACCATTTCCATCATCCAGAGATAATCCTTGTAGGCAACATAAATCTCCATGGAGGTGAATTCAGGATTATGGGTTCGGTCCATGCCTTCGTTACGGAACATTTTCCCAAATTCATAAACCCCATCAAAGCCGCCCACAATCAGTCTTTTCAGATAAAGCTCATTGGCTATCCTAAGATACAAGGGCATGTCCAAGGTATTGTGATAAGTATTGAAGGGCCTCGCTGCGGCGCCCCCATGCACCTGCTGCAAGATAGGCGTCTCCACTTCCAACCAGCCGCGGTCGTCAAAATGCCTTCTCATCGTAGAAATGATCTTCGCACGCGTAATAAAAACCTCTTTAACTTCAGGATTTACAGTGAGATCCACGTAGCGTTGCCTGTATCTCATCTCAGGGTCAGTGAAACCATCATGGACGTTTCCTTCCTCATCCCTTTTTACTACAGGAAGAGGTTTTACAGACTTCGACAAAATCGTCAACTCTGTCACATGCAAGGATATTTCACCTGTTTGTGTCGTAAAAATAAATCCCTTAATTCCAACAAAATCCCCAATGCCTAAAAGCTTTTTGAAGACAGAATTATAAAAGGTCTTATCCTCGCCGGGGCAAAGGTCATCCCGTCTCACGTAAATTTGTAGCCTCCCCGTTGCATCCTGGATTTCACCAAAAGAAGCAGACCCCATGATCCGCCTGCTCATCAACCTCCCGGCGATAGAAATGCCCTTGTAGTCGTTTTTCCTGTTTTCGTAATTTCTATGAATATCCTCGGCAGTGACATTCACCGGGAAAGATGCTGCTGGGTAAGGGTTGATCCCTAGTTTTATCAGTTCCTCTCGGTCTTTTCTGCGCTCTATCTCTTGTTCACTTAGTAAAAGCATGGACTTAATGCGTTAGTTGTTTTCTTTTGCTTCCTTTCTTCTGGAAAATTCCTTTTTGATCAACGTCAACTCACGGCTACTCTGGCCGGCGACGCTGGTATTTTCAGCCGCCCTACGGCCAAGGTAGGGCATCACAGCCTCAAGTGGACCGTATGGCACATATTTGACCACATTGTACCCCGCTTTAGCCAGGTTAAAAGAAATGTGGTCACTCATCCCGTATAACTGCCCAAAATAGACCCTTTCATCGTCCGGCTTCATTCCATGCAGGGACATCAGTTCCGGAAGAATGACGTTGCTCAATTCGTTGTGTGTTCCGCTAACCAAAAACACCCTTTGTTTGTTGTTGATGCAAAACTGCAATGCTTCATTGTAGGCTTGGTCTGTGGCTTCTTTAGAAGGATGGATAGGATTAGGATACCCTTTTTTCTCTGCCCTCTTGGCTTCTTTTTCCATATAAGCTCCCCTCACCAGTTTCACT
>DATGMS010000032.1:0-2142 GCA_035307285.1 Cyclobacteriaceae bacterium | reverse complement strand
CACCCAACTCAAAATCGATGATGTCGTATTTTTTAATCAGTTCCCAATGAGGCTGGTTCCCTTCGTATAATGAAGGGATGGCGCCGTGTTGTAAAACCACCTCGTTATCCTCGGCTGATGTACCGGTAGGAACATCTGTATAGGGGATATTGGGAATGGTGTAGAGCAGCTCTTTCAGTTCCTGTTCAAATCCGTCATAATCACTCTCCAAGGTCTTGATTTGAGACTTGATGTCGGCTGTTCGGAGTTTGACTTTCTCGGCCTCATCCTTTTTTCCCGCCTTCATCAATCCGCCTATTTCCTTTGCAATACCGTTGGCTTCAGCCTGTAACTGATCCCTTTCGGACTGGGTTTCCTTTCGTTTTTTATCTATTTCCAATACTTGGGATAGCAGCTCTTCTGCATGGGGAAAATTCCTTTTATTCAGGCCTTCTACTGCTTTTTCGAAATTTTCACGGATAAAATTAACTTGTAGCATGATTAAATTGCTTTTCGGAGTCAGAATTATAATGCGCAAAGATAGCAAAAATTATAAGCAGTACTTTGGCTGGAAAATCAAGATTTCAGAGAACGGCTTTTATTTAAGAAAAAATAAATTTGCGATTTAATTTATGTTCACGTAATATTGCATATTCAAATATTCAAAAATCCCAATCCCGGAGATTTTATACTAGCTGAAGTCCTTTTTATACCAACCAACTTAGTCACTGTACTTACTACATTTCACACCGAAATTACTTTCATACGCTTTTTATGTATAATATAGAAGAATTAAAGATCAGATTGCTTTCTGAATTAAAAGAGATTGCGGAAGAATTGGGCGTTAAAAACTTTAAAACGCTTAAAAAAGATGATCTCGTCTATGCAATTTTAGACCAGCAAGCCATTACTCCAGAAAAAGCCCTCCCAAAGAAAAAGCCGTCCAAAGTAGAACAGGAAACTCCAGAAGCCCTTTCTCCCCAAGGAGAATCTCCCGCTCCGACATCTGCCCCCGAGACAGAAAAACCAAAATTTAAAAGGCAAAATGTTACAGAAACTCCTAAGGAAACCGAACCGGTCCAGGCCACTCCAGCACCGGCCAGAGAGCCTAGGAACAAGAAAGACGCCCCCTCTGCCAAGCGGGCGAACCAAGTAAAGGAACAGCCAACGGAAAGAACTGCTCCCCAAAAGGAGGAGCCTAGGGAACCTAAGGAAAGCCCCAAACAGGAGGAAAGAAGAGCAGAAAAGGTTGTTTTTAAGGAAGCTTCCAAAGGACCTAAAGACGACGAAAACAAATCCCGTTCTTTCAGGCCAAGAAGAAGGGCTTTGGAAGAAGAGGAACTGGCGAAAATCACCACAGAAAGCTACGCAGAGCCGGAAAAGGAATATTCCAAGAGAGATAGCCCGAGAGAGATAGAAGAAGGAAATGTTGCCGAAACCATTCCTTCGTTCAAAAGAAAGCCTACGATTAGCATTAAGGATTTTGACGGCATTATAGAAAATGAAGGAGTATTGGAAATCATGTCTGACGGGTACGGATTTCTCCGTTCGCTGGATTATAATTATCTGGCATCCCCTGATGACATTTATGTTTCCCCTTCGCAAATCAAACTTTTTGGACTTAAGGTTGGCGACAATATCAAAGGACAGATCAGACCTCCAAAAGAAGGCGAGAAATATTTTGCCCTTCTAAAGGTCGGGACCGTAAACGGAAAAACTACCGAAGAGATCAGAGATAGGATTTCATTTGAATATCTGACGCCACTTTTTCCGGAAGAAAGATTAAACCTTACCACCAAAGCGGATAACTATTCTACCCGGATTGTTGATCTTTTTGCGCCTATCGGTAAAGGTCAAAGGGGAATGATCGTGGCCCAGCCCAAGACGGGTAAAACGGTTCTTTTGCAAAGGATCGCCAATGCCATCGCAGAAAACCATCCAGAGGTACATTTGATGATCCTGTTGATCGACGAACGTCCAGAGGAAGTTACAGAGATGGCCAGGTCCGTAAAAGCGGAAGTTATCTCTTCCACCTTTGACGAACAGGCAGACCGCCATGTGAAAGTGGCTTCTATGGTTTTGGAAAAAGCCAAAAGAATGGTGGAATGTGGCCATGATGTGGTGATCCTGCTGGACTCGATTACCCGGCTGGCAAGAGCATAC
>DATGMS010000031.1:0-3015 GCA_035307285.1 Cyclobacteriaceae bacterium | reverse complement strand
CATCATACATATTGGAAACGGCGATCAGCTCATTTACCTGGGTTTGCTCAAGGAATTCCTCAACCTGTGCCTTGACCGTGGCTTTGCTTCCCACAAAGGAATATTTCAACATCTGGTGCACCGAAGGATGCTGAAGGATCTGCTTCAGTTCCTCATCCATTTCCGTTGGCGGCTGCAAAGGATCCCGCGCTCCTGTTAAGACCCCCAGAAACATCCTGATCAAGGTAGTAAACAACCTTTCCGCTTCCTCGTCAGAATCCGCGATAACTATATTGACGCCTGCCATGGTATAGGGCTTGGCCAATACTTCAGAGGGCTGGAACTGTTCGTGGTAGATTTTAAGCGCAGAAAACAGATGCGTCGTGGCAAAATGGCTGGCAAAGGCATAAGGAAGTCCCTTCTTAGCCGACAAGTACGCGCTGTCCGTACTGGATCCCAAGATGTAAATGGGTACATCCGTGCCCTCGGCAATGGGTACCCTTACTTTGGCGCCTTTGTTGTCCTTTGAGAAATACTGTTCAATTTTTTCTATTTCCTGCGGAAAAGAATGGGCCGCCTGCATAAAATCAGATCGGATGGCCTGCGCGGTGGCGGGATCTGTACCCGGTGCCCTTCCCAGTCCCAGATCAATACGGTTGGGATAAAGATGGGCCAAGGTACCAAATTGCTCGGCAATAATCAGAGGTGAATGATTGGGCAGCATCACCCCACCTGATCCGACTCGGATGGTATGGGTGTTTTCAGCCACATAGCCGATCAGCAGGGAAGTTGCGCTGCTGCCGATATTGTCCGAATTATGGTGCTCGGCAAACCAAACGCGTTTGTATTGCAAAGCCTCAGCTTCCTGGGCCAGCGTTAAGGAATCGTTTAACGTCTCCTTGAAGCTCTTGCCTTGGGGCACCAGGGCCAGTTCGAGGAGGGAATATGCTATGGGATTGTGAGGCATAGTTGTATCTATTTGCGAATGTTTTTGTTTGACAAAAGGACGGAAGATCGAAGACCGAAGACAAAACCAGCGATTTATCATCACCACAGAATTGTTGATCACTATCTTATCCGACGATTTGCAAAGGTACAAAATTTCACTTTACTTTGTATAGCACTTTCCTAAAGGAAAGAAGAACTGCTTAAATGATAAACCAATGACGGCAAAAAAGTCACATCACTGTTGTTTGGATATGGTCAAGCCCGTGCGGGAAGCGCTCGACGTGATCAATGGCAAGTGGAAACTGCCGATCATTATCTCCATTACTAACGGCAACCAGCGTTTTACTGATATACAGGAGAGCATTCCCGGTATCACCCCCAAGGTACTGGCCAAGGAACTTAAGGACCTGGAGCAGCACCAACTGATCAAGCGTACGGTAATAGAAGATTATCCCGTCAAGATCCTATACTCTGCCGAAACCTATGCCCAATCCCTAAGCCCTATCATTTATGCCCTGCAGAATTGGGGGTTAAAACACCGGGAGAAGCTGTCGGAAGGATGATAAAACACCCGAAACTGAAATTAACTTTTTGACACTCGGGTACCTCTTGTCTTGGAAAGCTTCTTAAACTTTGGATGGGTCATTCCACTTGATCCCAGCCTTCCGGTTTAGCAGGTTGTGTGTTGATAAACTTAATGTCGCTTGAATTTCCCCCTTGTATCTCCGTATATATTTTTGCTCCAGGGACATTAAACTTGACTTGATCAAAAACGATATTTTTGCTGTCCAAAAAGTATAGTGTAGAATCCGGGGTTGTAATCTCTACGTTCTTCAGCAAAACATTTTCGGCATCATGGGAGATAAATAACCTCTCACTGTTCACCACGGCATTTTCCAACCTAAAATTAAGCATGGGAGATTCTGGAATGCCTGTCACATTGATAAAGACAGATGCATCTTCGATTAATATATCTTTTGCATAGATATTTTTAAATTCGGGAGTCAGTTCATTTTTTTCCCTGAGGGGTGTTCTCTTAGCCAAATCACCGACATACATCTCACTCCCTAACATGTCCCATCGAAAGGCGGTGTGGCGGAGGTTCATACGTATACGCTCATAGATCAGATTATCGCCCCCACCTCCTCTCGGACGGCGGGTTTTAAAACGGATGCCCACACCAGTATTGTCAAATACACAATCATGCACATATAGATTGCGGATCATACCCGCAGTTTCACTGCCGACTGTGATACCACCGTGCCCTTCCTGGGCTAAACAGTAGCGGACAACCACATTTTCGGTAGGTTTATCAACCCGCATCCCATCTTCGCCTCTCCCTGCTTTCATTGTAAAGCAGTCATCCCCATTGTTTAAAGTAGAATATTCTATCAGAACATTTCTTGAGGATTCTATATCAATACCATCCCCCCTGGGAATACCCACCGAATTGACGGTTACCCCCCTGATAATAACGCCGTCACAATAGACAGGAACAATATTCCAAAAGGCAGATCTTTCCAGGGTGATGCCCTCGATAAACACATTGGTACTCTTGGTTGGAGAAATGAACATCGGCAAAAAGATAGACTCACCTTGATAGCCTTCATACACCCTGTCAGCTACAGGACTATCCAAAGGCACAAAATTTTCCACGACATCCTCGGTCATCATCTGGTTTTTAACAGATCCCTCTTCGGGACCATATAGGATACCTTTGCCGGTAATGGCTATATTGTCCTCCTCATAAGCATAGATACAAGCGCCTAAAGACATTACCTCTACACCTTCGTGTCGTGTAAAGACTGCCGGCCGGTAATCTTTCAATTCACCACTAAAATATAGTGCAGCGCCTTCCTCAAAATGCAGGTTTACATTACTTTTTAGGTTAATGCGTCCGGACTTCCAATCGCCTTTGGGTATCAACACCGTCCCTCCTCCTGCCTTGGTTACCTCATCGATTGCAGCCTGAATCTGCTTAGTGGACAAGGTGTTTTGCTTCGCCCCTTTTGATTTAATGCTGACTGTCAAGTCAGGAAAAACGGGTCTCTTAAACTCAGGCATCTCAAAGGGAGCATCAATCGGCGC
>DATGMS010000030.1:0-9726 GCA_035307285.1 Cyclobacteriaceae bacterium | reverse complement strand
CCTCTTTGCGAGAGTAGGAGGGGGCATCTATACCAAAGCTGCAGACGTGGGTGCTGATTTAGTAGGGAAAGTAGAGGCTGGCATTCCAGAAGATGATGTTCGGAACCCGGCTACCATTGCGGATAATGTTGGCGACAATGTGGGTGATGTAGCAGGGATGGGAGCTGATTTGTTCGGCTCTTACGTAGCCACCATCTTGGCTTCAATGGTTCTGGGCAGGGAGATTATTTCGGATGACAACTTTGGGGGGATAGCCCCAATTTTGTTGCCATTAGCCATCGCGGGTATAGGACTGATGTTCTCAATTTTGGGGACGTTTTTTGTTAAAATTACTAAAGAAACCGACAGCGTACAGGCAGCTTTAAATAAAGGAAACTGGATTTCGATAATTCTGACTGTAGCGACCTCCTACTTTTTGATCGATTATTTATTACCCGATGGAGACTTGGTCATGGTGAGGGAAGGGTCCATTTCATTTACCAAAATGGGTGTTTTTGGGGCTGTTTTCATCGGTCTTATAGTGGGAGCCTTAATGAGTATCATCACGGAGTATTATACCGCCATGGGAAGAAGACCCGTTAATTCCATTATCAAACAATCGTCTACTGGTCATGCCACCAATATCATCGGAGGATTGGCCGTGGGTATGGAATCTACGGTACTGCCAATCTTGGTTTTGGCAGGGGGGATTTTTACCTCCTATATGATGGCAGGTTTATATGGCGTTGCCATTGCTGCCGCAGGGATGATGGCTACCACAGCAATGCAGTTGGCGATCGATGCCTTTGGACCTATTGCTGACAATGCGGGCGGAATTGCAGAAATGTCCGGATTGCCGAAAGAAGTGCGGGAAAGAACCGATATTTTAGATGCTGTAGGAAATACGACTGCTGCTGCCGGGAAAGGATTTGCCATTGCTTCTGCTGCCTTGACGGCCCTTGCATTATTTGCCGCCTATGTAGGCATTTCAGGGATTTCCTCCATAGATATTTATAAAGCCGATGTGCTGTCAGGATTGTTTGTTGGAGCGATGATTCCCTTTATCTTTTCGTCGCTGACCATCGCAGCGGTAGGCAGGGCAGCCATGGATATGGTTAACGAGGTGAGGCGACAGTTTCGGGAAATTCCGGGAATTATGGAGTACAAGGCCAAGCCGGATTATGAAAAGTGTGTGGAGATTTCTACCAAAGCATCAATACGTGAAATGATTGCCCCAGGGGCAATCGCCTTGCTCACCCCGGTAGTAGTTGGATTCTTATTTGGACACGAAGTGTTGGGGGGCACATTGGCGGGTATTACTGTATCTGGGGTGTTGATGGGGATATTCCAGAACAATGCCGGAGGAGCTTGGGACAATGCCAAAAAGTCGTTTGAAAAAGGGGTAATGATCAATGGGGTGATGGAATACAAAGGGTCAGAGGCCCATAAGGCATCCGTGACTGGGGATACTGTAGGTGATCCGTTCAAAGACACCTCAGGTCCCTCCATGAACATTCTCATTAAATTGACCTCTATTGTTTCCATTATTATTGCTCCGCATATTCCTTTAGATCCGCCATTAGGCTTGGCTGAAAGACAGGAAGTAGGAAAAACAATTCACATGGAGAGAGAAGTGGCAAAAGAAATAGAAGCGATGGCTTTCGATTAATACCCGATGCAGTTTAGCCAAGGATTATGACTTAACGAATAGCACTGTTGTATATGCCTATACAGGCCAAAGCAATAGTGCTAATTCACTTGGCTACGATTTTGGAAGGAAACGTCTTATTACAAAAATAGAAGATAGAGAAATCGGTAAGATAGGAAGAATTCTAATAGTTGATCATGATTAAAACCCTTATCCTGGTAAGTCTTGGTGGAGGAGTGGGAAGTGTCCTCCGATTCCTGACCAGCCTACTTGCCCATAGATACTTCCCGTCCACTTTTCCCTTGGCCACATTTGCAGTGAATGTGATTGGTTGCTTCCTTATTGGATTGCTGATGGGCTTTCTCGAAAGGCAGCATTGGACGAATGCGGACATGAGATTTCTATTCGTTATTGGATTCTGTGGAGGATTTACCACATTCTCTGCATTTGCTTTTGAAAACATCTCCTTGATACAAAACGCTCAGTTAGCAGTAGCTTTCATCTACGTAGCATTGAGCGTATTGTCCGGGCTGACGGCAACTTGGGTCGGCCTCTATTTAGCAAGGTAAGCCGGTGTATCAGATCAGGAATTCACTTGCTGGAGACAGATGTTTTCCAGTTTTTCCTGTGTTAAGGGCTTTATCAAAAAATCTTTAACGGAAGAGAATTCGAGCGAGTTTTTTCGGTCTTTCTCGCTCACCGAACTCGTCAACACATACAGCTGCGTTTCCGGAAATCGAGAGGAAAATTCATCCTCGAATTTTTCAATAAATTGAAATCCATTGATTTCAGGCATATTGATATCAACGAAAATCACGTCAGGGGTAATATCAGTCTCTGCTAGATAATCCAATGCCTGTACAGCACTGTTGGCTATGTAATAATTATTTATCACGCTCGAGCGCATGCACATCCTTGATTGAAGAAAATTCAGATCCTCATCATCATCTATAAAAATCACATTCATAATTACTTAGTTTTTTTGTTAAAAGTTTAGGGTAAAGGTGCTGCCTTTGCTTACTTCGCTTCGGGCTTCAATTTCCACTTCATGCGCATTCAGAATCTGTTCGGTGTTAACTAGACCAAGACCCATTCCTCTCGATTTGGTGGTATAAAAAGGCTGGTATATATTCTTCATGTCCGACTCTGAAATCCCTTGTCCATTGTCTGATATCATGATAGATGCTTTCCCGCCCTCCTTCTGGCGGGTCCTGATGTATATAACTCCTTCATCTTGATGTATGGATTCGATGGCGTTTATAATCAGGTTGTTCAATGCCATAAGCACTTTTTCTTTATCTAGTTCGAAATAAAGTGCTGCTTCTGAAAGATCCAGCTTTAGTATCACATCCGCCGACTGAATTTTATCCTCCAGACCTTTTACCGCTTCTTTAACCAGCAAATTTAAATCTATTCGCTCTTTTTGCAAGTTGAAGATGGCACTCGGCCCCAGTAGTGTATTTATCAACTCATTTATCCTATTGGCGTTTTTCTTCAGGAAATTCAGGTAAAAGGAAACCTCTTCATTGTCTTCAGGTAACGCGGTTTGGAATTGATGAAGGCCTAACAGCAAATTATTCAATGGGTTTTTTAAATCATGGGCAATGGTTTGCGCCATTTTCCCGAGCAACATCATTTCTTTTCGCGTATAATGATCTTCCTTTTCCTTTTTGTATCTGGAAACATCTTTTGCGACCATCATGAATGTATCGGATTCAGGTTCTACAACATCTGCATTTACAAGTACCGGGAAAGTTTTGCCGTTTTTCTTCTGAAATTCATACTCTTTTAGGTTTACCAAGTTTTGTTTGCAGATGTCTTTCAAAAATGTTGATCCATGTTTTTTATCAGAGAACATCTGGCCAAGATTCATCGACAAAAACTCCTCTTTTGAATAGCCGAAGATGCGGATAGCAGAAGGATTCGCTTCAATAATTTGATGTTCGCAATCCGCGATTAAAATAATGTCATGTGATCTTAAAAATGCCAAATTGTAAATGTTTGTATCCATAACAAAGAACAGGTAAATTTTTTCCGAAGGCACCAGATATCAACGCCTTCAGGCGTAGGCAACAATTATTTATCCAATCTATCTGATTTCATAAGGAAGGTTAATCTTTTATTCAAAATAACAAATAAACCCGATCTATAAATAAATGGTAGCACATTGTACTAGTTCTTCTCCTTATTTTTAATAAAAGAGAACAAAGTGTAAAAAAAATGGAATTTAAATCCTTTCTATAGTAGATTGGTAGCGGCGGGGAGTAATTCATTTAAATAGTAAATTTCCAAGAATAATTTGCAGATAAAACCATTCGTTTCATTTCTGCTACAATTTGTTCCAAAACGGGAACGTTATATTACAATTTTTTTTTTTAAATCTGCATTTCAAATCTGGAAAGTGAAGGTTCAGTTTCCGTAATCCAGCCTCTTCTAGCGGAGTTCGGATTTTAGACGAGGATAAAGATTTTTTACTGTATAGGATAAATAAGGAACACTTTTAGCCCCATCTTACCTTCTATCCACTTCACAACTATTAATGCACGAGATGTCTATGGAAACAGAAAATCATATTCCTGCCCAACATCAGGAGAGGCAGCCAGGGCTAGAACAAGAAATGACTCCTAATCCCAAATATGAACCGCGCGCATCGCGGAGGAAATTGGAGAACAAGGTTGCCCTGATTACCGGAGGAGATAGCGGGATCGGAAGGGCAGTTGCGTTGGCTTTTGCAGAAGAAGGGGCCAACATCGCCGTTTCCTATCTGGATGAATACGAGGACGCTGAAAAAACGCTTAGGTTAATTGAAGAACGGGGGGCTAAGGCAATCTTAATTCCTGGGGATGTTAGCGACAAGGCGCACTGTCAATACGTGGTGCAACAAACAATTCGGGTATTTGGTAAATTAAACATAGTGGTTAATAATGCTGCTCAACAATATCCTCAGGAAAGTTTGGAGGATATAAGTGAAGAGCAATTATTGAAGACTTTTGGAACAAATATCTTTTCCTATTTTTATATCACTCAGGCAGCTCTTCCCCACCTCAAAGAAGGGAGTTGTATTATTAATTCTTCGTCGGTCACTGCTTATCGCGGAAGCCATCACCTGATGGATTACGCGTCTACCAAGGGTGCAATCGTAGCGTTCACCAGATCTTTATCTTCAAACCTCGCCAAAAAGGGAATCCGTGTCAACGGAGTCGCACCCGGTCCTATCTGGACGCCTCTGATTCCCGCGTCTTTTTCGGAAGAAAAGGTAGAGGAATTTGGTGAGAACGTACCGATGGGAAGACCTGGCGAGCCAAGGGAGGTTGCAGCTTCCTATTTATTTCTAGCTTCTGACGATTCCAGTTATATGACGGGACAGTTTCTGCACCCGAATGGGGGAGAAATAATCAATACTTGATCCAACGGGGCAGTGATCTTTTAGGTTAGCAATTTGCTACATCATTACAGGTTTATCGTTTGTCATCATTCCAAAATATGAAAGAAAATATAGAAGAGTTGATCACAGTTTCTAGCCCTAATTTGCAAGAGCCGATGGTTATTGGGAGGGTTTTGGGCAAATATGGTCAGCGTAGAAATGGTCCCGCCCTTATTGTTACCGCAGGAGTCCATGGGAATGAACCCAGCGGCATCATAGCCTTTAAAAAAGTCCAACAAAGCTTAACGCAAATGAATCTTCCTTTAAGAGGAGAGTTGACAGGTCTCGCCGGGAACATTGCTGCTCTTAGCCAAAATGTCCGGCTGATTGATAAAGATCTGAACCGCGTCTGCTTTGTCGAAAATGAAGAAAAACTCAAGACGGGTATGGAGTTAGGTTATCAGGAAAGCCGCGAGTTTTTTGCTTTAATAAAAGAAGTTGAAGCCGCTCAATACCCCGGTATTACTGAGGTATATTTTCTGGATCTTCATACTACATCTTCCTCGAGCCAGCCGTACATCAGCGTCAATAGAGACAGCGGGAGTTATTCTTTTGCCAATAAGTTTCCCCTCTATATTGTCAAGGGCATAGAGGATTATATTCCCGGGCATGTGGATTATTATTTGAATCACAAAGGCCATAAGGGCTGTACCATTGAGGCGGGGCAACATGATGCATTAAGCTCGATTGAAAACCACGAAGCCGCAATTTGGCTTGCTTTAGTTTTTGCGGGCTGTCTGGAAAAGGAAGATCTACCGGATTTTTGCCTCTTTTATGATAAATTAAAAGAGTATGGTGACACCACGTCCTCTTCCTTCGAAGTGATTTACCGATATGAGATAGCAGAAGGAGAGTCATTCAAAATGATGCCTGGATTTGTCAATTTCCAAAAGATCGGTAAAGGGGATATTATAGCCAGATCTGACGGGAGAAATATTGTCTCAGAATGGGACGCCAGAATATTCATGCCTTTGTACCAAGCCCAAGGTAAGGATGGCTTTTTCGTCGTTCAGGAATGTTGATACCGGGTGCTCCGCAGCGGTCACCCGACCTGATCTCTAATCCATAGTGGCCAGCATCGCATTGGGGATTTTATCCTTGTAGAGCTTTTTATAGGCTACTTTGTTTTCAATGGAGGCGATCATTGCTTGGGCAAATTTTTCTTTTTCTAGCTGCTCCGCGCTCCATAGGCCACCAGGGCTGAATAGATTAAGTTCCATGATTTTGTCCCCCACAATATCCAATCCTGCCATGAACATGCCGTCGTTCTTTAACTTCGGCCCGACAATGTGGGCGAGTTCGAGGATTTTATCATTCATTTGGGCCCTTACGGCCACTCCACCAGCATGGATATTACTTCGAATATCCCCTTTTTTGTTGGTTCTATGGATCGCTGCATACTTTCCCTTCACTTGAAAGACCTTACCATTCATTAGTATAACCCTCGTATCACCCTCCTTTGCCGCAGGGAGATATTCCTGCGCAATGACAAAGCCGTTTCTTGCGATCGCTTCGACGATCTGGTTCAAATTGGTGGGTTCATCCAATAGGAATACATCCTGTCCCCCTGATCCTTGTAAGGGTTTCAAAACGATTTTACCACCTTCCTTATGATAAAAATCACGAATCTGATCTGCATCTCTCGTGATAATGGTGCGTGGTCGTACAACCTCGGGAAAATGTTGAAAATACATTTTGTTTAACGTATTCATTAAATGATAAGGATCGTTGAGTACCAAAACATCCTTTTCTATGGCCAGCTTTCCAAAAACCACTCCGGCTGTTTGAGCCCAAACCCTTGACCCCGTATCCTCTGAAGGATTACTTCTTAAAAAAAGAACATCCAGCTGCTCGGAGGTTATAAAAACTCTTTCAGCCTCCTTACTTTGAATTACAGCAAGGTAGCTTTCTAGGTCTCTGAATTTTTTGGAGGGGGCCTTGACCGCCATTGCTCCGATATTTCCGTCCTCTGTATAGACCAGATCTCCGGCCCCCATAACGAATACATCATGTCCCATTTTAACTGCTGTAAAAGTCAGTAGGGTAGTATCATACCAGGGCTCTTCTGTCTTAATTTGGTTGACTACAAATCCTATGTTCATGGAAAGGGTTTTATGTTGGAAGAAAAGATATTGAAAACAATGCCAATTGATTTTTTAAGCAGGACGGGATACAAAAGGAGGAGCTGTTTAACCTTTATCATCTTGTAAGTCAACGCCCCCGACAATAGAATGGCTGCATGAAGCATAAAACATGTTTATGCCTTGAAGTTTACTATTGTAGGGTAGTTAGGCAACAAAATGTGGCCTATCCCGACCTTACCATAGGTCCTCAAAATCCTTAAAATGGTCTTTTATTACTTTTTCAGAGGCATGAAATCCTCCCATGCCATGGACTCCTCCTCCCGGTGGAGTTGACGATGAGCAGATATATACCCGGGGGTCGGGGGTGGAATAGGGCGACAATTTAGTTATTGGTCTTGTAAAAAGCTGCGTCAAATCCTGAATTCCACCATTGATGTCACCACCTACCAGATTGGGGTTAAAGGCTTCTAGCTCCATGGTGTTATGGGTCGCTTTGGCGAGGATGACGTCCTTAAATCCTGGTGCCACTCTTTCAATTTGGTTTTCTATTGCCACAGTCATGTCCTCTAGGCTTCCATGGGGTACATGGCAATATGCCCATGCGGTATGCATTCCTTCTGGTGCTCTCTGATTGTCGAAGACGCTGTGTTGAACCACTATCACGTATGGGTTTTTGGATATGGTATTGTCAAAGTTTCCCTGCTCCGATTTTTCTATTTCTTCCGGGGAAAAGCCAAGGTGTATTGTAGCTGATTGACGACATTTTTCATTGATAAAAGGGATGGGTTCGGATAGTGCCCAATCGATTTTAAAGGATCCTGCACCGTATCGGTATGATTTCATTCTCCTTCTGTACAAGGACGAAAAATTGGTTCCTCCGATATTGAGGAGCTGACGTGGAGTGAGGTCGAAGATGTATGCTTTCGATAGCGGCAGTTCACCGATATGGGTCACCGGGAAGTTGAGATGTAGTTTGCCGCCAATAGTTTGGTAATAGCTTACCAATGAGGATGTTAGAGAAGCCGCCCCTCCTTGAGGAAAAGGCCAGCCATATTTATGGGCAACAGCTAGCAATACCAGTCCAAAGGATGCAGAAGCTTGATAAGTTAACGGCAGAGTCGAATGGGCAGCACTGCCATAAAAAAAGGCTTTTGTCTTTGGATCTTTGAAGTACAGATTGGTTAACTGCTTTGCAGAAAGAAGCGCTTTTAAGCCAAAGGATGCAAAGGGGATGGGGTGGGAGGGTATGCCCAGTGGCTTTAGAAGATCTGGGCCTATCTTGTCCCAGTCCCGTACCATATTTTCCATCAAAGACAGATACTTTTGCCGATCCTCCCCAAACTGTGCAGCTGTCTCCTCTACGCTTCTATAAGCCACATGTGCGGTGCCGTCCAAGAAGGGGTGGACAAAAGGGATTCCAGGATCAATCCATTTTAAACCAAAATCCTTCAATGGAAGTGTCTGGAAAAAAGGGGAGGCCATCCCCATAGGATGAACGGCAGAGGCAATATCATGTTTGAACCCCTCCAAAGTAACTTCCTCTGTTCTCACCCCACCACCTGGCTTCGCAGCTTGTTCGTAAATGGCTGTTTTCAATCCCAATTGTTGAAGGCGTATAGCGGCGGACAGACCGTTAGGTCCACTCCCAATAATTATTGCATCGTATTTTGTCGACATCCCAGTAATTTTTTAAGGTTGAGAAAAACTTAATATCCAAAAATTGTGAACCCGCGGTCCGGTGGTTCCCTTTGGACTCCATTGGTTCTGGCCAGCCTGTTGTAGCAAGCAAAAATGGAACCACGGCCAAAAAATCTTTAGGGCTAAACCTGCAGTTAAAATGGGATTGGGAATAAGCCTAAGCGAAAAGAGGGTGGGCTAAGAATTGTCTGCCAAATGTTGAACATTCGGTCTTATTCGGGTTCAAAAATCAACAAGTGTATTCTACGCTATTCTACAACAGGTTGATGGTCGTAACTCATGACCCGTGAAATTTTCCACTCTTCGTTTTCTTTCTTCCAGATGTGGGTGAATTTTGCGACTTCCACTTTTTTTTCATCCCGACCATTTAAGGAATGGTAATAGTAATGTTCTCCTATTTGGATGGCGCCGAAATTTTCAAGTGGGTATACTTTTAAACTTCCGTTAATCAATTCTCTCCTTATTCTTAAAGCACTGTCGCTGCAAAGTACGCTGCTTAGGTTTGTTATCATCGTCTTTCTGGATAAAATCAATCCGGTTCTATCATGATAAAACTCTAAGTCTTCCACAAAATATTTCTCGAAGGCTAAAAGATTACAGGTGTTATAAGCTTCAAAAACTTGGGTGTCCAAATGTGAGATTTCCTGATACAATGTATCTGAAGAGGTAGTCATAAGCTGAAGGAATGAATTAAAATTGTTTTATATATATATAGTGGTAAAAATTCAATCGTTACCCCATTTTATAGTCCCGATATAGAAACAAATTCAATCTAGGGTTAAATAACTATTTTCAAAAACAAAAAAGTGAAATATATGCCAATGCGTTAATTTAAAAGCCAAAGATAGCTTCCATAACCTTCTTCCTCCATGTTTTCCTTAGGTACAAAACGG
>DATGMS010000029.1:0-6653 GCA_035307285.1 Cyclobacteriaceae bacterium | reverse complement strand
CACCGTGGAACTGAAAGGCAAAGTTTATCTGGACGTCCTTAGGAATTACGAAAGGCTGATATCTGGGAAGCCATACATCCTTTGTGGCAGCGAATTGGCACAAATAGATGACATCATTAAATTTTCTATGTTGGAAAAGGCACTGGTAGAAAGGTTTATCGAAAAAAGTAAACTGGTACAGGCTATTTTAAAAGACACACTAGGAGATTGGGAGGAAACAACGTATAGGTGGTTGTTTTATAATTTTGGATTCAAGGCAAACAACCTTCTAATGCTTAAGTTGGCCAATGGGCTTCCGTATAGGCTCCTAAAGAAACATGCAGGGCAGCCTCTTATCCAGGAGGCATTGGTCATGGGCCAAGCAGGGTTTTTGAATGTTGTTGCCCCCGATGATTATTCCCGTTTTCTCCAGAAGGAGCATCTTTACCATCAAAAAAAATACGGTTTGCAAGCGGTGATTTACCCTTCCGAATGGAAGTTCATGAGAGTCAGACCTTCCAACTATCCCACCATCAGGCTGGCGCAACTTTCTGCTATACTTCACCAAAGTCCCAATTTGTTTTCCAATGTCCTTCACGAAATATCAGATATCAATTCGTTTAGACAAAACTTTGAATTTCAAATCTCCAGCTACTGGCAATACCATTATCATTTTGGTAAAACGACTGCCAAGAGACAGAACAGGAGCTTAAGCCCAGAGACCGTAAGTCTGTTGGCCATTAACTTTATGGTACCGCTTTGGTATGCCTATGGTCAGTTCACAGATGATATGGCCTGGCAGGAGAAGTGTTTTGATTTACTTCAGGAAATTGCTGCCGAAAAGAATAGCATCACCCAAAAATTTGACGTCCATTCCTGGCAAGCGGACAATGCCTTTGATACCCAAGGAATGATCGGGTTACACAACAACTACTGCATCAAAAGAAAATGCCTGGATTGTAAAATAGGTCAAAATCTCTTGCGCCCACAGAAAATGTAATTTTTTGCTAAAAAGGGTTATTTACCGTATTTTTGCACCCTAATCGAAGAGACTTATGGAAAAGCCGGTAATTATATTAGGAGCGAAAGGGATTGCTATTCCTGCATTGGAAATTTTTAATAGCAACAAAGTGGATGTCTATGGCTTTCTTGACGATGATAAAGAATTGCATGGCACCGAAATAAATTCAGTATCTATTTTGGGTCATACAGAGGATGAAGGATTCCTCAAGCTTATCGGAAAGAAATGCGAAGCATTCGTGGCGGTGGATGACAATACCTACAGGAAGTTTTTGGTGAAGCTCCTTAATGACAATCGAAAAGTTCAGCCGATTAACGCAATCCACGAAACTGCCTATATTTCCACGGATGCGGCATTGGGGCATGGTAACTTTATCAATGCAAAAGTAACCGTAGGCGCGGGTACAAAGTTGGGAAATCATGGTATATTCCATACCGCCTGTTCCATCGAGCACCAGGTGGAAATTGGGGATTTTGTACAGATAGGAACCGGGTCGGTGATCAATTCCGGTTCTGTTATAGAAGAAGGTGCGTTTATAGGTTCGGGAGTGACGGTGATCGCAGGAGTCAGGATCGGAAAGAATGCTAGAGTGGGTGCCGGATCTGTGGTCATTGCAGATGTTCCGGACAAGGGCACTGTCTTTGGCAATCCAGCCACCTCCGTAAAAAAGTAATATCAAAAAACCAAACAGCCTGTCTGAAACAGGATTCATGTTATGGAAAATAATTTGCATTATACCATTTTACTTTATTACTGCTATGCCGAGATCAAGGATCCGGAGGCATACAGAGAAGAACATCACTTGTTCTGTGTTGAAAACAACATTCGAGGTAGAATTATCATTTCAAGCGAGGGCTTAAATGGAACGGTTTCCGGTCTGAAGGAGGATTGTATCAAATACATGGATTATGTAAAATCCGATCCGCGGTTTGCCAAGACTGAGTTTAAGATCGATAGTTTTGATAAACATGCCTTCTCCAAGATCAATGTCAGGTACAAGGAGGAAATCGTCCATTCCAGCTTACGAAATATCAATCCCAACATACGCACAGGGATTCACTTGGATCCGCAGCAGTTCAAGAACATGAAGGACCAGGAAGATGTGGTCATCTTGGACGTAAGGTCCAATTATGAACACGAACTGGGAAAGTTTAAAAATGCCCTTACCTTGGATATTGATAATTTTAGGGATTTTCCGGAGAAAGTTAAAGAACTTGAGCATCTTAAGAATAAGAAGGTATTGACGTATTGCACCGGCGGTATCAAGTGTGAAAAGGCTTCTGCTTACTTGCTTGAGCAAGGATTTAAAGATGTCTATCAGCTCCATGGCGGCATTATCCGGTATGGATTTGAGGCAGGCGGTGAGGACTTTGAGGGGAAATGCTATGTTTTTGACAATCGGGTAGCGGTGGACGTCAACAAAGTGAATCCTACCGTTGTGTCCACCTGTTATGTATGCGCCACTAAATCCGACCGTATGGTCAACTGTGCCAATCCTACCTGCAATCTTCATGTTCCTATCTGCGAGCAGTGTGGCTGGGAAATGGAAGGTGCCTGCTCGGTCGAATGTAAAGAACATCCACAGAAACGCCCTTACAACGGTACCGGCTATTACCAAAAGAACAGCAACGGCTATAATCCCTACAAAGGCCTTCACCAAAAACCGGACAAGAACCGGGTACAATCCCTGATCAATGGATAATTTCATACCAGAATCGGAGTTGATTATTAATCCCGATGGGAGTATCTATCATTTAAATTTGAAGCCAGAGCAACTGGCTTCTTCCATTATTACGGTAGGCGATCCTGAACGGGTAGCTGCTGTTTCCCGCTACTTTGATAGGATTGAAGTGAAAGTATCGAGAAGGGAATTCGTCACCCATACCGGAACCTACAAAGGGAAGCGGCTGAGTGTGATGAGCACGGGCATGGGTACGGATAACATCGAAATTTTCATGAACGAGCTGGATGCCTTAGTGAATGTGGACTTCCAAACCCGCCGGCCCAAGAAAGATCACACCTGCCTTAATATTGTACGTGTAGGTACCTCGGGAAGTATGCAGCCTGATATACGTGTGGGGTCGCTCTTGGCTTCCCGTTATGGGATAGGTTTGGATACGTTGATGCACTTCTACCAAGGGGAGTACTCCCCATTTGAAGTCCACGTGGGAGACACCGTGCAGCAAGCCCTTCATCTGCCGTTCCGTCCATATTGTTTTAAGGGATCGGATCAACTTATAGAAACACTGGGCAGGGGGTTGATCTTGGGAAATACAGTAACCTGTCCCGGTTTTTTTGGCCCTCAGGGGCGGGAAGTAAGGTTAAAGCCGGCCATTCCGGACATCATCGAAATTCTGGGTCGGGTGCATCTTCCTGATTTTGTTCTAACCAACTTTGAAATGGAGACGGCTGGTTACTATGCCATGGGTAGGCTACTGGGCCATGACGTTTTAAGTCTCAATGCCGTTGTAGCCAACAGGATTACAAAGGAATTCGCCGCCGCTCCGGGGGAAATCGTTGAGCGGTTGATTACCCATACTTTGGAAGGAATTTAGATTTTAAAGTTTAGGTCTTTAAAGAGCCGCAAATTTGCTACCTGAAATTCCTTTTTAAGTTTTTCAACCTTTAACTTTAAGCTGGATCAAAAGGCAGTTAACATGGATAAAATTTTCTTCGACAACTGGGAAAGTATCTTTAGGACTTTTATCATCAGTATTTTAGCATACATCGCACTTGTCCTTTTACTGCGCATCTCCGGTAAACGTACTTTGTCCAAGATGAATGCATTTGATTTTATTGTTACGATTGCGTTGGGATCGACCCTTGCTACTGTTCTTTTAAATAAAGACGTAGCTCTGGCAGATGGCGTGTTGGCTTTTACTGTATTAATATTGCTTCAGTATGTTATTACCTATTTCTCCGCCCGTAGTAAAACGTTTAGTGACTTGGTGAAATCTACACCATCTTTGTTGGTGTATAAGGGAAAAATGTTGGAAAACGTCATGAAGAAAGAACGGATAGCCAAAGATGAAATATTTGCGCTTGTAAGAGAGAAGGGCTTATCTAATCTGGAAGAAGTAGATGCCATTGTTTTGGAAACAGATGGCAGTTTAACGCTTATTAAGGAAGTACAGGATATGAAGGCGCCCACAATGTCTTTTGCACAACAAGTGGAAGGAAGAAGTCACGTTGAAAGGGACGGAAAAAACTGATTCCAAAAGTTAGGTTCACTGATGTTCCCGACAGCCGTTATGCGAGCTTTTGCCGCCTTCTTTTTGTTCGTATTAAAGCTGCAATAATCCATATCTTCTCGCATTTATCAACCAGATCCATCTCACCTAAAAACGACAGCGGATCCCGATTTGGGGATGGTCTTATTCTTGCAATGGACAAATTCGAACATGAAGCCTTAATTAGATACTGCCTTCAATCCAATAATGGAACCGATTAGCGTTGCAATAAAAAACAGGCGCCAGAAATTCGCAGGATCTTTAAACACAAAAATCCCCATCAACACGGTTCCCACTGCCCCGATTCCCGTCCATACGGCGTAGGCCGTGCCAATGGGTAAAGTCTGCGTGGCTTTGACCAGCAACAACATGCTTATACTCAGCGTCACCAAAAACCCTGCATACCAAAAATAAACATCATTTCCTGTTGCCATTTTGGCTTTTCCCAAACATGAGGCAAAGGCTACCTCAAATAACCCTGCAATGATTAATATTAACCAGTTCATAAAATATTCATTTAAAGACAAATATCTTAAATAGAATACAACCAGAGTTTATAATAGATAAAAAATCTTTTTCAACTCCGTCCCTACGTCCCATCTAGAAAGGTAGGAATTGCAAGTACCTTCTCTCCATCGGCGGAATGAAAGCGATTAAACGGAACCCGTCTACAATACTCACAAATAATTATAGTCGAATTCTTCCTGCTGGAAATTGAATTGTACCAAGCATCCTATTATACCCCCATCAGTCAAAATTCATTAAGGCTGTGGGATACCAGATAAACAAACATCGGATTTTCCCGTTACAATTTACTATCCATCAAGAAAGCCATCCTTTATCTTATTTAGTACAATATTGCTTCTGCATTATTGTATTTGAAAAATATTATGCTAGTGATTTGAATAAAAGGCATTTCTATGAACACTTGCTACACCGGGACTATAACGCTTCTATTTCTCTTTTTAGGTTATTCCAGCTATGCCCAATCAGTCCATTTAAAGGGTAGGGTAACCGATAGGTCATCGGGAAACCCGCTTGAGTTTGCCAATATTGCCCTGTTGTCCCCTTCTGACTCTGCGGTAGTGACAGGGGGAATGACAGACTTGGATGGCAGCTTTGATTTTCAGGCGGAGGCGGGTTCATACATTTTCAGGGTGGGGTTTATTGGATATGACAGTTACTTCAGGGACATCGCCATAGGAGATAGGGCCAATGAAAACTTCGGAAATATCCGGCTAACTTCCAATGCGACGAATCTAGAGGAGGTGACGGTACAGGGTGTAACATCCATGTTTGAAACGGATATAGACAAACGGAGGTACAATGTGGAAAACAGCATCGTAGCCGAAGGAGCTACTGCTTCGGAACTATTAAGCACCCTTCCTTCCATACAAGTGGATGAGCAGGGCAGTATTTCGATGAGGGGCAGCGGAAATGTCCTCATCTATATCAACGGAAGGCCTTCCAATCTTTCTGGTGACGATGCCGAAGCCATCTTAGCCCAGTTTCCAGCCAGTAGCATTCAGACCGTCGAGCTGATCACCAATCCCTCTTCCCGCTACGATGCCGCCGGGGTGGGAGGGATTATCAATATTATTTTAAAGAAAAACCAAAACCTCGGTCTCAACGGGCAAATCAACGCAGCGGCTGGAACACGGGACAAATACACCGGCGGAATCAACCTGAATTATGGAACAGGCAAGGTCAACCTCTACACTTCCTACAACTACCAAAATAGAAGAAGGTTTAGAAAAAGCGACGAAAACAGAATTACCACGCTTCCCAACGCCTCTCCTATACTTAACCAGGACAGTTACAATGAAGAAGTGGATATCTCCCATTTGATTCGGGGCGGAATCGATTTTAATTTTTCCGAAAACAGCACATTGGGGGCTTATGCACAGGGGAATTTTGGCGGGGAAGATGCTTTTGAGGATCTGAACCAACGTAGTATGGCTTCAGCTTCCCAGCTGGACAGCTTGTATATCCGGAACAGTACCGAAACTGAAGACAACGGAAATTTCGAGACCGGAATTAATTATACCTTTAATGTCGACAGCACAGGACATAGGTTTTATACGTCATTTTCCTATTCTAAAGATACCAGGGATCATTACAATGAATATTACCAACACTTTTTCAATGCAAGGAATGAGGAAGTTCCTTCCAAAGGTTTGCGGCAACTGAACGACCGAACCTCGGGGAGTGAATTTTACATTTTGCAGGCGGATTATGAAAGGCCATTGGGAGAGTTCACCTCTTTGGAAGCCGGGCTAAAGGGTACCTTTGGCACTTGGGAGCGGGGACAGGAATTTGCCCAAGGGGATGAAGCTAGTAATTTCCTACCCATTAGAAACGATACGATTAGCGATCTCTTTGATTTTCAGGAAGATGTTTATGCGGCTTATTTAATTTTCCGA
>DATGMS010000028.1:0-23012 GCA_035307285.1 Cyclobacteriaceae bacterium | reverse complement strand
AAGATGGAATGGAAATATTATACAAGCAGTAAATGGAGAGGAGGCAGTAAAAAAATTTAAACAAAACAAACACATTATTGACCTCGTGTTAATGGATCTACAAATACCCATTCTAAATGGCTTTGAAGCTGCAGAACAAATCAAAAAAACGCATCCTAAAATTCCAATCATCGCTTTAACGGCATCCCTAGACGAAGTAGAATTTTGCGAATCGGGTAGATCCATTATGCAAGGCTTTCTAATCAAACCTTATGTTCCTGATGAGTTATATTATATTCTGAAAGAGCATTTGGAATAAATCCTGGCCAGGAAAGAAATATTATTGTCAGACAAAAACAGACTGGATGAAAATATTGGTACCAACAGATTTTTCGGACAACGCAAGAAAAGCATTTGATTTCGCAAAAGAAATTGCCAAAAAAAACCATGGCACCATTACCCTGCTTTATGCTTATTATAACGTTTACGATTTCGCAGCCCAATCTTCAAGTATTATTATTCAGATTGAAGAGACCGCACGTCAAGCAATGGAAGAACTCAGCGATGAACGATCCAAGGGATGCGAGGTAAATTATCGGGTCGTTCAAGACTCCGTCGCGACTGCAGTTACCTCCACGGCGTATAAAGAAAACTACGACCTCATAGTGATGGGGACGCAGGGTGAGAGTGGGATAAGAAAGGCATTAATGGGCTCTAATACGGTCCATGTCATTAAAGACAGCAAGACTCCAGTGCTTGTTGTCCCTTTTGCCTCTTCATTTGACACGATAAAAGAGGTGGTTGTTTCGGTGGACTGGGAGACTATCGACCAGAAACATTTAGAAAAACTCTTCAGAATCAGTCGGTCATGGGAGACGCCAATTCGGACGGTAAATGTAAAAACGAATGAAAATGGGGGATCTGCTGGTCCTCACCCTGAGCTGATGTCCTTCCTTGAGGAACATCAACCAGGCATGGAACACCATAGTATAACGGCAACGGATATTTACGAAGGAATAAACGAATATTTACAGGAAAGGAGTCAGTGTTTACTGGTGATGTTTTCCAAGCATAAACCATTTTTTGAACACCTACTGGCCAAAGGGAATATCGAGAAAATGGCCTTTCATACCCACGTTCCCTTATTGGTGCTGAAGTAAAGTTGTCTGTTAAACAAGCTTATCGTCTATAAACTTACCGATGTTTGGACATAACGAAAAAAAGATCCACAGGGAATTATTTTTTCTAAAAGGTATACAGGAATACCTGCGGGAATTCGTTTATGGGGGAATTGATGGAGCGGTGACTACTTTTGCAGTAGTAGCGGGTTCAGTAGGGGCAGGTCTTGACAGTTCAATTATTATTATTCTGGGTTTCGCAAATTTGTTGGCAGACGGATTTTCCATGTCCATAGGGGCCTACCTATCTTCAAAGTCCGAAAAAGAAAATTACGACCAGCATAAAAATACGGAATATTGGGAAGTGGAAAATATGCCACTCGTAGAAAGGCGAGAAGTTGAAGAGATCTATGCTGCCAAAGGTTTCCATGGTGAAATGCTACAAAAGGTTGTAGATACCATCACTGCCGACAAGGATCGGTGGGTTGATGATATGATGAAAAACGAATTGCAAATGGTTGAAGAGACTAAGTCCCCATTTAAAATGGGAATATTTACTTTCATATCATTTGTCACGATTGGCTTTATTCCGTTGATGTTCTACGTATGGGATTTTATTTGGGGATTTTTTGGAGATCCATTTCTTTGGACCAGCCTCTTTACCGGTCTGGCATTCCTAGTGATTGGTTTTTTAAAAACCTACATCACACAGACCAATAAATGGAAGGGCATGGCTGAGACTTTGTTTTTGGGAGCTTTGGCAGCTCTAGTGGCTTATTATGTAGGGGACTTCCTAGAACAGCTGATTACAACTGGATAGTCTGTAGCGGAAAGTTTATACTTTAGAAGTTTCCATATAGTTTGACATCAATGACAGGTAATTTTTTATAGCTTTCAGGTCAGCAGTTTCCCTTTGACCTTTTTCAGTTTTGATCGCTCCAATGGCTTTCACCTTTGCCCTTATATTTGCTCTTAAACACTTGTAGTAGTAGTAAAGAGGCATATCTTCTTTTTTTACGGTAGAAGGTAGTAGACTCGAATACTCCCTGAAAAACCGGGAAGAGAGTTCTTCTTGGCCTTCGGCTTCAAGTTCCATACATAAAAAGGCGACTTCATATAAGAGATCAATTTGCCGAAATTCATCATTAAACTCAATGCAGTCGAAAAGAACAGGTTTTGTATAGAGGAAAATATTTCCAGCGTGAAGATCTCCGTGGACATCCCGTTGATAACCTCTGTCTATCCTGTCCTGAATGTAGTCAGCGTTGTTTTGTAAAAATCGGTCACTCCATTCAATGGAACGGGATATTATTTCTGCACAACATTCTCCGATTTCGCTTTGGACAAAAAATTGAATTTCTTCGATATCGTTAAATAATGATTGCGCCTTCTTAATTTCAAAAGGCTTATAAATCACTTCAGATTTTTTATGAAAAGATGCAATTTCTTTGGCTAATAGATCAATGCTATCGGGCTTCACTTTATTTTGACGAAGCATTTTATCCATCCTTTTTGAAGACAACATCCTTTCCATTCTGACCGTGTACTCCACGATCTCCCCTTCACCTTCCCCAATGAACCAACCGCTCCTACCCTTGAAGACGGGCAGGACATCCAAATAGATCCTCGAAAAGCGTTGGTTGAGGACCAATTCTCTCTCACAAAAATGTCTTCGTTGCGCCAGTGTTGAAAAATCAAGGAAGGAAAGCTTTACGGTCTTTTTTATCTTGAAAACGTAGTTTTTGCTAAAAGCAATCCATGAGATATGGGTTTCATCGAATGACTCTTCCATGGATTCCCCAAGATAAACAGCTGACTGAAGGAAAAATTGGAATTCTTCCCGGTTCATATTAGGGGGAGATATTGTAAAGCCTCGTTTAACATATCTTCAATGTTGTGTTGCGTGGATGTTAACTCCAAATAAGGTAATGTGGGGGTTTCAAACTCCTTAGCCAACTTTTTATAAACCTCATAATCTGCATCACTGTCCTCTCTTGGTACTGAGATTCTCTCCTTAATTACCTCCTCGGATGCTATTACATTTATTTGGAAAAAGGGGATTTTCAGGTTTTCGGCGAGAGAAATAAAAGGAGCTCTAAGTTCATTTTTGAAAAAAGTAGCATCCAACACTACCGCATTCCCCTCCTTCAACGCCGTCTCAACTCGGCCCCTCATGCTTACATATATACTAAGTTTGTCCTCCCATTCGTATCTACGTATTGTCTCCGACTCCCGCCGAAGTTGATCACTGCCAATGTAGTGAGCATTGATCCTTTTGCAGAGTCTTTTCGCGAAATAGCTCTTCCCTGAGCCGGGAAGTCCCATCACCATAATCAGCATTCCTTTTCAATAATTTATTACCTAGAGGACTTCTGCATTAAATGTGTCACCCTGAGATAGATCCCCTGTATCAAAACCTTTCTTAAACCAACGCATTCTTTGTTCGGAAGTTCCATGGGTAAAAGAATCCGGAACCACCTGCCCTTGTGTCTGCTTTTGGATCCGGTCGTCTCCTATGGCACTCGCCGCCGTCAAGGCTTCTTGAATATCACCCTCTTCCAGAATATTTAAGGTATTCTTGGCATGATGTGCCCATACGCCAGAAAGATAATCAGCCTGTAGCTCTAGCCTGACTGACATTCTGTTGTACTCTTCTTGGCTTACCTGGCCGCGCAGGTTGTGGACCTTGTCTGTAATGCCCATCAACTTTTGGATATGATGACCCACCTCATGTGCTATGACATAGGCTTGAGCAAAATCTCCCGGCGCATTAAAGCGGTCTTTCAGCTCCTTATAAAAGCTGAGATCAATGTAAAGTTTTTCATCCCCCGGACAATAAAAAGGTCCTGAGGCAGAAGAAGCCGATCCGCAGGCAGATTGGACACTGCCCGTGAACAATACCAAAGTAGGCTCCCTATATCCCTCAATAAGTTGATTCCAAATATCTTCTGTGTCCTGAAGGACCACCGCACTGAATTCAGCCAGTGCCTCTTCTTCTGGAGTTCCCTGGTATTGAGAAACAGAAGCGGCTCCCATCTCACCCCCTCCGGTGAATTGGTGCAACAATGACAAAGGATTGGTGCCGGTGGCCCACATGATTGCAATAAATATCCCCGCCACCACCAGCCCTGTTTTTGAAAACAGAAACCTCATCAACAATCCCGCCGCCAGGGGGGAGAAACCTCCTCCTCCAAATGAGCCAGATCGACCTCTCCGATCTTCAACGTTGCTGCTTTTTCGTCTACCTTGCCATTTCATGGTATGATATTTATAGTTTAAAAGAATTGGGACCTATCCAACGAAAACTTGGCTTTCTCGGTCTGTGCATTACTATCAATGAATATACCTAATTGAAAATTAATAATGATATGCCATTTCCATTTATTATCTTGGGTCAGTCAATTCCAAGAAAAAACGGATCATTCAAAAGACACAACATCATAAAATAATTTTAGAAATAAAAATGATCACAGAACAGCAGAAAGAACAGATAATCAACCGCGGAATGAACATGGAAACCGTGGAAGAACAGATTAGAAATTTCGAGAACGGATTTCCTTTTTTGGATATTAAAGCAGCTGCAACAATAGGAAACGGCATCAAGTCACTCACCGATCAAGAGCTAAGTAATTATGTGGCTACTTATGAACGACTTTCACCTAACCAGCATATTGTTAAATTTGTCCCGGCAAGCGGAGCTGCCAGCCGGATGTTTAAAGATCTTTATTCCTTTCTTGAGTCGGAGAAGACTGACCTCAGTGAGGATGATTTTACCCGGGATTTTTTCGAGAACCTCTCCTCTTTTTCTTTTTACCAAGACCTTGAGCAAAGCTTAAAAAATAGCGGAAGCGATCTACAAAAAGCACTAAAAGCAAAGGATTACAAGCTTATACTAAAGCACTTCCTGGCCCCCGAGCACATGGGATACGGTGAATTGCCTAAAGGTTTGCTCAAGTTTCACCGATATGACAATGAAAACAGAACCCCAACGCAAGAACACTTCGTCGAAGGGGCCAATTATGGCCTTGGAAAAGACAATAAGGTGCGTTTGCATTTTACAGTTTCTCCCGAACATCAGGAAAAATTCGAAAAACATATAGAAGAAATTCAGCCTTCCTTAAAAGAACATTTTGGAGTTGAATTTGAAGTCGGTTTTTCCCAACAGAAGAAGACGACAGATACGATTGCCGTGAATATGGACAATAGTCCGTTTCTGGAAGAAAATGGGGAGATTTTATTCAGACCTGCAGGTCATGGCGCACTGCTGGAAAATCTCAACGAAATAGATGCAGATATCATCTTCATCAAAAATATTGACAATGTCGTTCCTGACCGAATTAAAGAAAGCACCACCATCTACAAAAAAGCCATAGGAGGCGTGTTATTTTCAATACAGGAGAAAGTATTTCAAGCACTACAAGAATTGGATGCCGGCATAAACGATTCAAGCGTCTCCTTGGCGGAAAAAGCCTTAGAGGTAGAACTGCAAGCCAAATATCCGGAGGATTATCCATCCTATCCGCTTGAAAAAAAAGGTGAGTTTCTTAGGAATAAACTCAATCGTCCCATCCGTGTTTGTGGAATGGTGGAGAACACGGGAGAACCCGGAGGTGGACCTTTTTGGGTATTGGAAGGAGATGGATCTTTATCCCTGCAAATAGCGGAAACTGCGCAACTGAATTTGGACGATGAGTCCCAGCATCAACTGTTCAAAGCTTCCACTCATTTCAATCCTACCGATTTAGTATGTGCTGTAAGAGATTATCAAGGAAATAAGTTTAATCTCTTAAAATTCCGGGATCCTAAAACAGGTTTTATTACACAAAAATCGAAAAATGGACAACCGTTAAAGGCACAGGAACTTCCGGGACTCTGGAACGGCTCCATGTCCAACTGGAACTCAATCTTTGTTGAAGTTCCCTTAATTACATTCAATCCGGTAAAGACCATCAACGATCTCTTAAGGGAGGTTCACCGCTAATCCAGAAGTTACAGTTCAACAGCCAAATTAAGCAGTTTGGCTGTTGCCCGTTTTACAATCGGCACTCTTCCCTTTACAAGCAAGCTTCAACTTAAAATCATGTTCATGAAACCTTTCTCGTTTTTATTGTTTATCCTTTTTAGTGTATCTTTTGCAGAAGCCCAAGTTGGAGTGGGAACGAAAGCTCCCAAAGAAGCCGAAATACTTTTCGACGGGTCAAAAAAAATGCTTCATAATAAGTGGACTTATTGGGAAGGTCCACGACTGGCGGCCGAACTGCCCATCAAGTGGCAGATTGTAAAAGACCCCGTGGACAAAGGGAATGCGTTGAATTCCAATGACCCTGTCGCAGCTGGGGGGAAATATGGCGCCGCTGATATTGTCACAAAAAAGGAATATCAGGATTTTAGGTTACATATCGAGTTCTTGATTGAAGAACCTGGAGGCAACAGTGGCGTATACCTTCAAAATCGGTATGAAATTCAGATACTGGACGGTGACTCCACTGACCATGGAATGGCTGCCATTATCAATGAAAAAGCTGCCCCTTATGAGGCATACAACGGCTTAGGCAAATGGAATGCTTATGACATCAATTTCAGGGCTGCCCGTTTTGACGAGAAGGGGGCACTGGTAGAGAAAGCTAGGGTTTCCATGTATTTCAACGGGAAAAAAATCCATACCAATGAATCCATCCAACAGGTTTGGGGCGGACCCAACTCAGGAATAGACGGCGGAAATGACGGTGGAAAGGGAATTACCGATCGCCTTGGCGGAATAAAACTTCAGGCAGAAGGACATAATGTGCTATTTCGAAACATCTGGATTAAAGAACTCGATTTAGCGGAGCCTGAAACTGACTTTTAGGAGGTCGGGGGCTTACTCTTACCTTTCCTCCTGATCTCATCCATTGTGTCCCATAACTCATCGGGAATTGCCGCCAGATTATTGAATTGCCCGGCCCCGTTTAGCCATTCGCCGCCGTCAATGGTAATTACTTCCCCGTTGACGAAGGAAGAAAAGTCTGATACAAGATAGGCCGCCAAGTTGGCTAACTCATGTTGCTCCCCTACTCTTTTGAGCGGGATTTTATGGACTGGATTAAATCTATGAACCAAGTCTCCTGGAAGCAACTGGCGCCAAGCTCCTTCTGTGGGAAATGAACCAGGGGCGAGGGCATTAGATCGAATGTTGTATTTGGCCCATTCTACTGCCAAGGATCGTGTCATCGCCAACACTCCTGCTTTTGCTGCAGCGCTCGGCACGACATAACCTGATCCTGTCCACGCATAGGTAGTCACAATGTTTAGAAAAGTTCCGCCGCGCTGTTCATCAATCCATTTTTTCCCGACGGCCAACATCATATTTGAGGTTCCTTTCAATACAATATCCACTACCGTATTGAAGGCATGGGCAGAAAGACGCTCCGTTGGGCTAATAAAATTTCCTGCCGCATTATTTACCACTGCATCTACATGTCCAAAATACCGGATAGCGTTAGCATACATCTCCTCTACTTGTCCTATCTCTCTAATGTCACAGGTCAGAGGCAATACTTTGCCGCCATATTTATTCTCGATTTCCTCCGCGGATTTTTTGAGCACTTCCATAGATCTGCTTGTAATAATCAAGTTGGCGCCCAGTTGGGAAAAATAGTCTCCCATTGCCTTGCCTAATCCTGTGCCACCGCCTGTCACTAGAACAGTTTTTCCCTGCAAAGCCCCCTCCCTTAACATCCCCATAGTATATTCCATTGATTTTGTGTTGTTGTATTTGACTTATAGTTGGAATCCTCTCAATTTTTAAAGGTTATTTCTTGAGATTTTAACCCATTTACTTAGTTTTGTAGCACTCAATTTAAGAAAGATAATGATAAACTTGGGATTGATTTGGTGAACTGTTGTGTTTTCCCACTGAACATCGCCTTGGATAGCAACAATATCCTTTCAATAAAATTTACATCCTAGGCTAATAGCATCACACTTATCTCATGACCCTGGCAAAAAGCGAACAAGGCAGCCTCCTCGAGCTAATTTTAAAGCACACCCTCAAATTGATCTTGGCGGGAACTATCATAGGTGTTTTTCACCGATATGACTTATATGTAGCCGTTTTTTTACTCCTCTACCTTCTATATACTCTTTACAGAAAGTTCAATGCAAATGATCCGGAGAAATGGATCTATCTTATTGGTATTGGGCTGACCAGCATCTTGGGGATTATTTGTGAAAAGTGGGGTATCCACAACCAGTATTGGAGTTACCATAATTTGGACAATAACCGGGAATTCCCTTATTGGTTGCCGGTTGCCTGGGGACTTGCCTTTGGCTATATCTATAGGATTGAGAGAGAAATCATTCTTATTAAGAACATCAAGTCAATCTACTCCAAAACCTTGCTGGCTTTGGGTATTGCCATCTTTTTTCCTACAGTTGGAGAAGTCGTGGTAATTAATCTAGGGGCTTGGACCTATCATTGGCCACTACAAATTCTTGGGGTGCCGATTTTGGCTATGTTCTTACTGATGGTGTTTCACACAGGGATCAACTTCCTCTTGATGGCGATTTGCAGGAAGTTTAAAATTAGTGATGTAGTGTTTTCCGCTAAATGAACAGCATCAAGATGATGTTTGCCTGACTAAACCTCCTGATATAAGCCCAAAACCTTATTTTTTGAAATATAAGCCATTAGGCTTATATTTATGAATATAAGCTATAAAGCTAATATTAGGAAATATGGCAGATATGGGTAATATTGTCTTATGATTGCAGTAATTACCGGGGACATTATAGGCTCAAAAAAAGCAGAGCCACGAATATGGCTAAAAACATTAAAAAACAAGCTGAATAATTTTGGCGTCTCGCCTTCCGAATGGGAGATCTATAGGGGGGACGAATTCCAATTAGAGGTTGCACATCCGGAAGAGGCTTTATTGATCGCTTTCCAACTAAAGGCTTGCATAAAAACAATAAAGGATTTGGATGTGAGAATGGCGATCGGCATAGGTGAGAAGAGCTTTCAGGGGGATAAGGTGTCACAATCAAACGGTTCTGCATTCAACCATTCAGGAACCAGTTTTAATTTGTTAAAAACGCAAAAAGTAACGTTAGCTGTTCAAAGCCCTAGCACAGCCTTTGACAAGGAGATGAACCTCATGCTGAAATTAGCTTTGGTGACTATGGACAAATGGTCGGCCGTATCCGCAGAAATTGCAGAAATTATATTTGCTAACCCTGACCTACTTCAAGAAGAAATTGGCAAGCAGCTCCAGATAAAACAAGGGGCGGTAAGCCAAAGGATCAACAGGGGAAAAATAGATTTGATGATAGAATTGGACAGACACTACCGTAATAGGGTAAATAACATAATGTAACATGATTCTGTTCGTCAAATTGTTTTTGGTCCACCTTCTAGTCGATTTTGTTTTTCAAACAGACCAATGGGTAAAGGACAAAGAACTAAAAAAACACAAGAGCCCAAAACTTTACCTCCACGTACTGCTTCACGGACTTTTATCCATGGCTATTGTATGGGAAATCAATTTTTGGCCTTATGCGTTAGGAATTGCGATTTCCCATCTATTTATAGACTGGTGCAAATTAACTTTTCAAACCAACAACAACCAAAAGATATGGTTTGGAGTTGACCAAATATCCCACGTAGCCATTTTGCTTCTCGTCACTGTGATGTGCAAACAACAGGAAATTGACTATTCGGCTTTTGCTCTTTACCAAGAATCAGTTTGGACAATATTAGCAGCCGTTGTTTTCCTTTCATTTCCAACGTCTGTACTGATTAGGATCCTTATATCTGGATGGACGCCAAAAACAGAAGATAAGCCGAAGGAGTCTTTAGAGAATGCAGGCAAGTACATCGGCGTCCTGGAAAGACTATTTGTTCTCACTTTTATTCTCACTGACCATTGGGAGGGAATCGGCTTTTTGTTGGCCGCCAAATCCATATTTAGGTTTGGCGACCTGAAAGAGTCCAAAGAACGAAAATTAACTGAATATGTAATGATCGGAACCTTGCTTAGTTTTGGGTTGGCCCTGTTGACGGGGCTGCTAGTGCTGATGTCAATTACTTCCTAATCACGCTTTCCAAAGTTGCCAAGTAAATCCACTTCTGATCTCTTGAACTATATCCTTTTTCTATGGCTTCCTGTTCCTTCTCCGAAGGGCTTTGTTCATATTCCAAAGAATTGAAAAACTGCATATAATCAGCGTAAATATTCAAGGTAATATGGGTTAGTTTAGCTTCACTCCCTGAGGGAAAAGCCGTCCTTAAAAGGCTCCAACTCTCCATGAATCCATCATCTATCTTCTTCTCATGAAGAGGCAAAAATATCTCTTTCTCGGCCTTTTCATATTCTTCGAATCTACCTTCAACAGCTTTCATCAGGTCAAAAGAGGCCAGCATACCCGGTACCATTTTCACTTCATCTTCAGAATTAGCGATCTCCACCATATAAGATATCATCGCCAGATCCCTAAAACCAAGTGACTGCTTTATTCTTTCGCCAATCTTGTCTTCATCCATTTCCGGAAATGATTGCTTGCCGATTTCAATCAATTTCTCCAAAGACAAGCCATTCATCATTTTAGCCGGATCATCAAAATGAGTGACGGTGACGTAATGAAAATTCTCATTATTAGACCCCTTCTGGAGAGACCAAAAATCCCAACCGACAATATCTCCGTTTGAAGCGGCTTGATGGTATATTTTCCCCAGAAAATCCTTGTATTCCAAATAGTCAAAAGTCTGCGACGACTCTACCTTAATAAATTCAAAAACCATGTAACGGGGATTTTGGGCAAACGCGAATGTACATACCAAAAGCCCCAACAACGAGATTACCATCAGCCTTTTCATAGCATATTTATTTTGGGTGAATCGTTATTGATAATTTCCCATTAATATACTACATTTCATATAAATATTTTTCCATTAATATAATTTTAAATTGGATTTCTGCAATGCGAGAGGCGGGTCGCCGATTTGATGGCGTAAATATTTGAAAAATCAGATTTCTAGAAATTCAGCGTGGGGGTTGGCCAGATAAGCCCGGAGAATATTTTTGGTTTCAGGAACCGATTTGACTTTACTGAGACTGGAAATTACTTCTTCTGTCCCAGAATATGCCATCCTCTTGTCGATGAAACCATAAGCAGTCAACAGACCGCGATCGAAAAGAATAGCTGCCTGCTCCCCGCATTCACGCCCTTTTTCTTTTATGAGAATTCTTGACGGCTCATCCTTAAGAGAAAGAAGCAACCGTTCAACCTTGCTGTTATAGTCCAGATTTGTCTCTTTTGCACAGCAAGCCCCCTCGCATTTGTTCTCCAGGAATGCATAACATGCACCGGGGGACTTTTGGATCCCGCATAACTTCGGGCATAGGCCAAACTCCTTTATTCTCTCTAAAAGATAATTCCATGCTTCGGCATGTGAGGAAAAAGAACACATCGGCTGGTGCATCCGTTGAACTTTTGAAACTTGCAAACGGATGTAGCCTAAAGAATCTTCATATTGGTAAATCCCCCAAGAAGAACCTTTTACTTTTTGCGAGCGGTTATATTTTGGCCACAATCGCTTAATCTCCAAAGCCTCCAGTAACAAAGCCAAAAATTCGCTCCCTGTCAGTTCAAAGGTGACGTCAAAGACATCTGACTTCATCGATTTGCTGCTCTTGCTCCCACCGGTAAAATGGCCTTTAAACCGCTTTTTAATATTTATGGCTTTACCTACATAAATCACTTGGCCATGCGCATCATGAAAGTAATAAATGCCCACATCTTCTGGCAAGCTTAAATACTTCTCCATAGAAATCTGTGGGGGAAGAAAAGACTCTCCTGAATTCCGTTTTAGGGCATTCGCTATACTGCTCGTCTCGTCGTTCGACATCAGGTAGCTGAACAGCTTTGCAGTGGCCGAAGCATCCCCGAAAGCCCTATGCCTATCCTGTAAATCTATCCCGATATGTTCGCAGACCCGTCCGAGGCTATAGGATCTAAGCCCGGGGCATATTTGCCTGCTTAACCTGACCGTACACAGCTTTGGCCTATTGAAATTAAAACCGACTCTTTGGAACTCTTCTTTAAGGAAGGAGTAGTCAAAATTGACATTGTGAGCGACAAAAATTTTATCAGCAAGCAGCTCATAGAGACGGGGAGCTATTTCCATAAAAACCGGAGCTTCTTTCAGCATTTTTGAATTGATGCCCGTCAGACCGGTGATGAAGTCGGGAATCGGTCTTTCAGGGTTGACCAAGCTGTGATACTCTTCGACTACCTGATAACCGTCATAAACTATTACTGCAACTTCAGTAATGCGGTTATAGGCAGATAAGCCTCCAGTAGTTTCGATATCTACAATAGCGTACATGTCCGGCTGTTTTTTGTAAAGGTAAAGGATTCAAAGAGAAAAAGGTGCCTCATTTTTGTGTAGGCGATGAGACCAATATGGTAATTAATTTCTTAAATTGAATAAAATACTAAAACATGAGCGATAAAGTGGATACCTGGCAAATGGAAATTGCTTCCATTACATGGGAATTTGAAAAAATTACAAAAAATATCGGAATCGGCGACCTTAATTTCAAGCCGCGATCTACCTCATGGAGTATAGCAGAAAACCTCTCCCATTTGATACGGGTTAATTCATCTTACTACCCTATTTTTGATCAAGTTCTTAACCAAAGTTATACACCTCCCTTTATCGCGAAAATCCCCTTTTTGGCAACATCTATCGGCAAGATGCTGTATAGTTCCATGGGTAGCAAAGCAAAAGTGAGAACATTCGCTATTTGGGAGCCGACATCAGATGAATACCCTTTGGATATTCTAGCAGACTTTAGTAACAGACAAATGGAATTGTCGACTTATATTCAGAATCTTGAGCCTTATTTTGACCCGCCGAAGATAATCCACTCTCCCGCAAGTAAGTTATTGGTATACCAACTAGACAAAGCCATAGACATTATAATTGCACATGAAAAAAGGCACCTTCAGCAGTGCAAGAACATCTTGGAGGTTAAGAACAAACCTTAGGAAATATGATGAGCAAGCGGGAGCCCATTCCCGCATGCCATTCCTTTTTAGTCCGACAGCTAAGACAGCGTCTTCATATGCTGTTCTTTCACTACTCGCCTTAATATTTTGCCGACATTTGACTTAGGCAGTTCATCTACAAAGTGTACTTCTTTCGGCACCTTATATTTTGTAAGTTCTTTGCGACAATAGTCGATGATTTCGGAGGACGACAGATCCTTGTTCTTAGCAACGACATAAGCCACTACCCGTTCAGTCGAATTGGCGTCAGGCACACCGATAACACCCACCTCCAAGACCTTATCATGGCAGCTGATCACATTTTCCACTTCATTGGGATACACGTTAAACCCTGACACCAAGATCATTTCCTTTTTCCTATCGACTATTTTTATGAAGCCATCTTTGTCAATTATCGCGATATCTCCAGTCTTGAACCACTCTCCGATAAACACTTTTTCCGTCTCATCCGGTCGCTTCCAATACCTTTTCATTACCTGTGGTCCCATCACACATAATTCGCCCTTTTCACCTGTGGGAAGGGCATTTCCTTCTTCATCTATTATTTTAACCTGAGTGTTGGGCACAGGAAGACCTATAGTACCGAGCCGTTGTGTACCATCAATAGGGTTACAGGAAACAACAGGAGAGGTTTCTGTCAGTCCGTAGCCTTCCGCCAACGGACAGCCCGTAACTCTCTCCCACTTCTCTGCTACTGCATTTTGAACAGCCATTCCCCCTCCTACGGATACTTTTAATGCACTAAAATCCAGCTTTTGGAAAGCTTCATTATTTACTAAAGCATTAAACAGGGTATTGACTCCCAAAAAAACAGAAAACTTATGCTTTGACATCTCCTTACAGAATGCAGGCATATCTTTCGGGTTAGTGATCAAAACATTATGTGCGCCAATCTTCAGCATGGACAGGCAGTTGACCGTGAGGGCAAAAATATGGTATAAAGGAAGCGCAGTTATCACCGTCTCTTCCCTCTCTCGCAATCGCGGCTTCATCCAGGCGGAGATCTGTTGCATGTTGGCCAGAATATTTCCGTGGGTCAATTCTGCACCTTTAGAAACACCTGTCGTCCCTCCCGTATACTGAAGGTAGGCGGTATCCGAATCACGCATGTCCGGCTTATCCAGATTTAATCCGGCTCCTCTCCTAAGGACTTCTTTGAGCTTCAAAGCTCCCGGCAGGTTATAAGACGGGACCATCTTCTTTACATGCCTCACCACCAGATTTACAATAGTACCTTTGAGGCCCCCCAACAAGTCCCCTATCTCAGTGACAATAATGTGTTTGGTCTTGAGATCTTTCCTTATTTTTTCTAGATTACCGGCAAAATTCGCCAAAATCACGATCGCATCAACCCCCGCATCGCTATACTGATGCTTCATTTCACTGGAAGTATACAGAGGATTTACATTGACTACTATAAGGCCTGCCCTCAATGCCCCAAACATCACCACAGGATACTGAAGCAAATTTGGCATTTGAATTCCTAGTCTATCTCCCTTTTTCATCTTCAACTCCTTTTGAAGGTAGGCGGCAAATTTAGCTGACAACTCATTAAGCTGAGAAAAGGTGAGCTGCCTGCCCATGCATTCGTACGCTACAGCTGTGTTATACTTTTGTACGCTCTCTTCAAATAAACCCACAACGCTCTCGAAGGCGTGGACGTCAACTTCGTGCGGAACAGACTCTGGATAAAAGTTAAACCACGGTTTATCTTGCATGTTATTTTAGGTTTATAATAAGTCAGTTTTAGCTTCGACAAAGCACTAATATAGAGAAATACTTTTTTAAAAAAGGCTTCTCAGATGAAGAAAATGCCTATTTTTATACGTTGTCTCTATGCTATCTTGGCTGGGAACTCCTTCAGTACATGAAGAAAACCAAAAATGGCATGCTATTGGATGTCCACAATAAAAACAATTACCTCTATGACCCTGAAATTTAATGCTTTGACCTTAAGCCTTTTGCTTTTGGTTACTTTCTTATCACATGCCCAACAGGATTCTATAACCCTTTCATTGGAGCAAAGTTTAAAGAACAGCCTGTTAAAAAGTATTGAACAAAAAACCGATTCACTGAACAACGATCTGGGGACTAAACTTTCTGATCTGGATCTAAAAATTCAATTGCTCGATAAGTCTTTGGAACAAACCAGTAATGAGCAGCTTCTAGCCGAGAAACTGGTGGAACGGGTGAAATTAATTGAGGATTTTCAGCAGGCAGAGAAAGAGTCGGAGCTGAATGTTTTTAAAGGCAACTATCAATCTGCCATTATTAATCTGGTCTCCATGGAGAGAGAACTCAAACCTCTCATTTTATTCAATACTACCAGAGATTTCTTTACCACATTAAAGTCCACCAGCAACCCTACTTCCTATCCGGGATTTAACGACTGGTACGGCGGTTTTAAAGCCTATGTGAACGAAAATAAAAGCACCAACGCCACTCTTGGGGTGGTTTCAAACCTCATGAGTCTGACGGGAGATTTAAGTGCTGGAACACCCATTTTTGGCACCTTTAGCCAAGCATTATTCATGGGAATGTCCAATTATGTAGACAATTTAGGAGGAAGGAAGAATGCTGATCTGAAAGAACAAAGCCAAAAAATGTTTGAGCTCGTTACCGAGTTGGGGCAGTTTACAAGTGATATGAATCTGGTGGAAACGGAATGGGAAGCCATAGACGTGGAACTCGAAGAATTAAAGAAGTTGTACGAGCAAAATCTCACCAAAAACCTAGGTTTGATTAATGTAAAGAAGAACGATTTCGATGCCAGGTATACGACGGAAAATGATGCTAATAAAAGATATCAATATCTCAATGAATTAACTGAAATAATATCTACAAGGGTCAGCCAGGAAAAGGAGGTAAATCCAAAGAATTGGAAAAACACCTTCTATTACGAAATGACTGAGATCCAATCCCTGAAAGTGCGATTTGGGACGATTACTTTCCGCATTAGTGAAAACATCAACAAGTATTCAAACTTAATCGACAAATACAAAAACAGCACGCAAATTGGTCCCAAAATGGCCGATCTTGAGTTTAAACTAAATAACCTCAGAAATTCCTTTGACAAAACTTTTAGTCCTTTGGATTATATCAATTCTGCCAACAAAATGTATAAGGTGTATTGATTATCTATCTGATTTTATCGCGATTGATGGATGGCGGTTTATGATTGCCAATGGCCTAGGAAATAAAAAAGGGAACTTTTAGCTTCCATTCCTTATTTTAGGGAATAAGATCAAACAAATTGGATGAATAAGTTTCTCTTAGGGGTTGTTTTTACCGCTGTTATAGTATGCGCCGTTTTTTTCTTTTTCCAGAAAAGTGAAGAAAGAGAAGAATTGAAGTATAATACTGCTCTTATTCAGCAACAAATCCAACAAGTGGGCAAGCTGGTGGTTACAGAGGGGAATTTTTCCCAAGTGACGACTTATCAAAATACAAGGAAAAACTACTTAGACCTCTTCTCCTCCAAAAAGAAAGCGCTGGTAATTGTTAACGCCAAGGTAACCATTTCCTATGACCTAAGGCAAATTACCACTTCAATTGATGAACTTTCCAAGACGCTGACGATCACGTCGATCCCCGACGCTGAGGTGAACATCTATCCTGATATAGAATATTACGACGTCACGCAGGAGTATTTCAATAAATTCGGGGCAGAGGATTATAACAAGATAAAAGGCACCGTCACCAAAATGATCGAGGAGAAAGTCGACGCCTCAGATATCAAGGAAAATGCCAAGGGTAGACTGATCAGTGAACTCCAAAAGATTTATATTTTAACCAACTCTATGGGCTGGACTTTAAAATACAACGATCAACCCATAGAGTCGCTCACCGGATTGGAAAGGTTAAATTTTTAACACAGCTCTCTCGAGTTTCAAGTAGATCTCCCTCAGTTTGTCACCAGATCTGTTGTAGTGACTTGTACGGTATCAGATTCATTTACAGCGGAAAGGATAAGCTGATCCAGAGCTCACAGCCTATTTAATGTACCAGCTTTAATTAATCTCACACGGCTTCAATATGCAGGGAATTCCTGCCCTAGTCCTTTAAAGTTGTCGATCATTGCCCATGAAGGAGAGGTATAATGCCGTTTACTCCCGGTTGGAAAAGCTCCGCTTTCCAAATAGGAAATAGCTGCTTTCAGTCTTTCTTCCCCGAGGTCTCCCCAGTTTTTGGAAGGATCGTCCGCAGCAGCAAAATCTACAGGGAAACCACCGTAATATGCAGCCTTTCCTTCCGCGTTCGCAATTGCAAAGGTTATCGGAACAAGTTCAACATCATTTTCCCTTAAAGCTTTGTAAAATCCCGATAATGGGAAAGCGCCAACGGGCTTCCCATGGGTATTGTCGCCTACCAGCACCAGCTCCATATAAGGGGATAGACAATTTATAATCAGCTCACTTGAAGAAGCAGACCCTCTCGATGTGATGAAAACTACCCTCTGAAGGTTCAATAGCCCGATTTTTTCAAAATGCTGTTCCTCGTTTAAATTACTCTTATTTTGATTATGAGCATTAGTGTACATTAATTTCCCACTAGCGCTTTGAGGCACCAAATAATTCATGATCTGTTCTGCAACTGCCACAGAGCCCCCTCCATTATACCTTAAGTCAATAATAAGTTCATTGACCCCGCTTTGCTCAAAATAAGCCATACTTTCTTCCACCTCAACGCTTTTGGTAGGTTGAACTTGGGGAGTGGCCTTAAAACTGTTGTAAACCCAATAGCCTATTTTTTTGTCCCCTTGCTCTATTACGGTCTGATACAAAACAGAGTTAGATTGATATTCCTCTTTTTGAATGGTTCTTTCCACACTTGAGCCATCGGGGAGACGCAGCTTGAAGGTGTTAGTAACGCCGACAGAATTAGGACCCAATTGGAGATCATAACCATTACCGACCTTGTAAGCGGAAACGGGCTTTCCATTGACTTCCAGAATTTCCCACCCCCTTTGCCAACCGTCTATGCCGGCAGGACTATCTTTGTATACAAAGGTTAAGAATACTCTGTCCTGCTGATCAATGGTATACCCTACCCCGTGGCCCGCATTTTGTCCTGTGAAGGCCTTATTGAAAGCCTCGGTAGTTGTAAGGTAGGACCATTTATCCAAGGTCTCATATTTCAGGTCTTCTAACAATTCCTCGTTGGTTTGGTAGTTTCTCACCCTGATGTTTTGGGGAAGTTCATCATTCCAGAAATACCATTCTTGCATACCATTGTATATGGCTTCTTTCACCAGAACAGCAACGTAAAATGGATCATCTACGTCATCATTGCACGAGGTCAATGAGAATAACATCAAAAAGAAAACAGCAAGCACCGGTCTGGACTTAAGTGTTGATTTCATCCTTGGAATTAAATATTTAAAATCTTATAAAAGATTTTGGAAACCCAATTTACCTAAATATCGGGGTAAAAACCATGAGTTGATGTCTCCTCTACAGTTAAAATTATCAGGTCAGTTGATAATAAACAGGAGGAGAAGGTACTCATTTGTTTAATTTTTAAGGGGATACCACTTTTGATCGCAGGATTTCTTATTTTTGCACCATGTTATCAATCAATAATCTTTCTTATTATATAGGGGGCAGACCCTTGTATGAAAATGCCTCATTGCACATAAAACCTAAAGACAAAATTGGTTTAGTCGGTCTGAACGGGACCGGAAAGTCAACTTTGCTAAAAATAATTGCTGGGGATTACCAACCATCAAGTGGTGAAGTTCAAAAATCCAAAGACTGCACCATCGGATTCCTCAACCAGGATCTCTTGTCTTATTTGTCAGAGGACAGTATACTGGAAGTAGCATTGGAAGCTTTTAAGGAAACATTAAGGCTCCAGGAACAAATAGATGAGGTGCTCAAACAGATGGAGACAGACTATTCTGAAGAAATCATCCATAAATTATCTGATCTTCAAGAGCGGTTTGAAGCCAATGAGGGTTACACCATTAAGGCCAAGGCAGAAGAGGTGTTGGAGGGAATCGGTTTTGCTACTGCTGACTTAACTAAGCCGTTAAAGACCTTTTCTGGAGGCTGGAGAATGCGGGTTATGCTTGCCAAGCTTCTTTTGGAAAAGCCCTCCTTGTTGATGCTGGATGAGCCTACCAACCATTTGGACTTACCCTCCATCCAATGGGTGGAAAACTACCTTAAAACCTATGAAGGTGCCGTTGTGGTTGTATCCCATGACCAGACCTTCTTGAACAATTGCATCGAAACCACAGTGGAAGTGTCTCAACAAACTCTTACCGCTTATGCAGGCAATTACTCCTTCTACAAGAGGGAAAAGAAAGAGCGGATGGAAATTCAGCAGAATGCTTTCGAAAACCAGCAGCAGATGATCAAGCAAACGGAGAAGTTTATAGAACGTTTCCGCGCCAAAGCATCCAAATCCAACCAAGTGCAGTCCAGAGTCAAGGCGCTGGAAAGAATGGATAAGATAAGCGAAGTCATTGATGATAATATGTCCGTGAACTTTAAGTTTAAATTTTCCCGCCCCTCGGGCAGGGATGTCGTTAGCTTAGAGGAGGTCTCCAAAGCTTACGGGGAAAATGTCATACTTCAAAATACGACAGCTCGAATAGAAAGAGGCGACAAGATTGCATTGATCGGAGCCAATGGAAAAGGAAAATCAACCTTGCTTCGGGTTATTGATGGCACAGAGCCTGTGGAGGGTAAGAGGGAATTCGGCTATAACGTGATTAAATCTTTCTTTGCGCAGCACCAGCTGGAGGCCTTGAATATTAACAATGAAATTATCCAAGAAATGTTGCAGGCTGGGAGCGATAAGTCCGAAATGGAGCTCCGAGGGGTTTTGGGATGTTTTCTTTTCAGTGGTGACGACGTCTTTAAAAAAATAAAGGTCTTGTCCGGTGGGGAAAAATCAAGGGTAGCACTTGCTAAAACCTTGATTTCTGATGCCAATTTCCTGTTGCTGGATGAACCTACCAACCACTTGGATATACAATCGGTTAATATCCTCATCCAAGCCCTTCAACAATATGAAGGCACTTTTATCACGGTTTCGCACGATAGGCATTTCATCACTGGAGTAGCCAACAAGATTTGGTACATCGAAAACCATGAGATCAAGGAATATTTGGGTACCTATGAAGAATATGTATTCTGGAAATCCAAGCAAGATGACAGGCCTGCCGAGCCAAAAACGGTAAAAAAAGAAAAGCCTGCCCCTGTTTCGACAATAGAAAGGAATCCGGAAGCCAATCAGACAAAAAAAGAACTTAAGAAAAAAGAAAAAGACTTAGCTGAACTGGAAAGCGAAATTACGGCTCTGGAAGCAGAAAAAGCGAAAGTAGAGATTAGCATGGCTGATCCTACGATTTATCAAGACGAAAAAAAATCAACAGAAATCAACGCCTCCTATGCCAAAATTAAAGCCAAAATCACTCGGCTGAATGAAGAATGGGAGAGATTGGCAATGGAGATTGATAGCCTTCAGGAGATCTCTTCTTGACAGCTTAATCGCGCCGTAGAAACGACTTGTTTTTACGGCGTTCTTTTTTGCGAACTCAAAAAAACGTTTGTATGGATAATTTTATGAGATTATTTTTTTCCCTGTGTTTTCTTTTGGTGTCAAACATTGTTTCTTCTCAATCCGGGTTCGAAGATCAGGTCATGGAAGAAAATATCCAGTCTGTGAGACTTTACCCCAAAACGGCGGAATTTTCCAGTCAGCTGAATTCGCCCTCCATTCCACTTCATTCACCTGTTCCATTGGTGCTGGAATTTGATGACATCGCTTTCGAGCCGGATAGATACTCTGCCGTTATTATTCACTGCAATTCAGACTGGAAACCCTCCGGACTAAAATCTGCTGATTATCTCAATCAGTACAATGAATTTAACCTGAACGATTATGAATATTCCATTAATACAAGAATACCTTATATCCATTTCACTTTTTCGCTACCTGCAGTAACCAAGTCTGGAAATTATGTGGTTAAGGTTTACAGGGGAAGGCAGGAGGATGACGCGATTATCGTCAAGAGGTTTATGGTTTACAACAAACAACTCACGGTCGGTGCTTCGGTAGTCCCACCTGGCAACACCAGCGACCGAAAAACTTCCCAGCAAATTAATCTCAATATAAACTATTCCGACAGGGAATTGATAGATCCTATGACCAACGTAAAGGTTGTTATCCGGCAAAACCAAAGATGGGACAATGCCGTCACTGGATTAAAACCTACATTCATCAGGGAAGACCGTTCTTTACTCGAGTATCAGTCGTTTGATGGAAGCAATACTTTCACTGCGGGCAATGAGTTTCGTTTTGTTGATCTTCGATATACCCGCACCAGAGGCCAGAACATCGCATCTGTAAAAATAGAAGAAGATGTAGTCTATGCGGAGACTACCCCGGACCAGGCCAGAGCCAATCAAGCATATCTTGAATACCTGGATATCAATGGGCAATATGGCATATTCACTTATGATAAGCCCAACCATGAACTTGAGAGCGAATATGTATTGATCACATTCAATTTAAAGTCTGATCCTTTGCCCCATGCCCCCTACGTGTTGGGAGCATTGAGCAATTGGGGAAATAGACCGGAGTCACAAATGGAATATGACGAGAAGATGAAGGGATACAAGGCTACCTTATTGTTAAAACAGGGTTGGTATGATTACCAGTATGGTTTAAAAACACCCTATGGCCATAGCCTAAAGGAAATAGAAGGCGAGCATTTTCAGACGGAAAACGAATATGAGATTCTCGTATACTATAGGGAAATGGGCTCGAGATATGACGAATTGATTGGATATAGTGTCCTTAACCCCAATAAACGGCGGTTATAAAAAAGTCCGATCAAAAATTGATCGGACTTTTTTATTTTCTATCTAAATCTCGTTGCCTTCGCCACTTTCGTCAACATCCTTTATAGGAGGTTGTTGATCGTCCTGATTTTGGGCACGGTAGGGAACAAATCCCTCCCTCTTGAATTTATAGGCTTCAGTCCTTTGGCTCGGCATATTATTGGCAAGATCCAACATACCGAAACCTTTGTGGGTAAAAGCGCCAAGGCCACAACGGAAAACAAAATCTTGAACCTCAGGAGCTGCATACAAAGTGAAAGGTAGCGTGTAGCCCCGAACCTCATATTTAACATCCATATCGTATACCGAATAGATCCTTGCGAATTTTTTCTGCTGATCCCGTAATTTATTGACATAGTTCATATCAGGAACTACTTGGAATTTGTAAAAGGATTCCATTTGCTCCTGTGAATACCAACCTGATTTCTCCATCCTGGTAAGCGTGGATTCATACAGCAGATCCGAGAATTCATCTGTATCAGGATTAATAAACCTTTTTCCGGACTCATCGTCGAATGTGGGGGTGAGTAAGACCAGCGGGGAAATGCAAACAAATTTGTTCGAAGTTTCCAATGGTGGCTCAATTTCCTGTTCGGTATATTCAGGTGATATGATTAAATTTCCCAACTCAATTTTCGGGGTTTTAAACACTTGCTCAAGCAGATAATCGATGAACTCTTCATTGGGTGATGAAAGCACTAGCGTCACTAAACTCGAGTAATAATGTAAACCACTTCTACTTACTTTGGTCTGGCCTTTAAGACCAGAAAAGTTGAAGTAATTGTAGTTGAAAAACTCTTCACGTCCGCCTTTAACGATCAGGCCTTTGAGAAACTGCGCCAGTATGTACTGGTGGTGAAAGGGTAAATAAGCACCTTTGTTCTTTAAGGAAAATATTAATCTTATTCTCACGGTATTAAAAATGAAAAGTTAAACAATTATTAAAGCAATAGGAACAATCAACCTGCTTTACAGCAAATAGGGTACAACAAAATTACAAAGAAAATTC
>DATGMS010000027.1:0-5683 GCA_035307285.1 Cyclobacteriaceae bacterium | reverse complement strand
AAAGAGAAAGAACTTTCCAGTAGATAAGGATTATCGTCTTTAGAAAAATACTTATAGGCGGCTTTTGCGGGTAAAATCATTGCTGCCGCCAACAAGAAGGATATCACGGGTAATACAGCCAATTTCACCGCCTCCGCTTCTAAAACATGGTTGATTACCAATACTGGCATAAGAACATAAATGAGCGGCGCTGTTATCCAAGATTTGGGCACCCATTTTTTCTTACCTACCCAATAGCCTAAGGGGATAAACAATAAGTACGGAAAGAGACTTTTGTATAATTCAAAAAATACGTCCATTCCTTATTTTGGTTATGATGTCTTGGGACAAGGTGGCGGCCGTCCGTACATTGAACCAAACGGCATTAACATCCAACTTCATCCCGTTCACGAGATGGCCCAGTGCGTAAATTCCATCGCCCCCTTGGGAAGAAATTGTCTGCATGGTCAGCTCATTGATCAGCGCGCCGCCCACCGGATAAGTGGATAAATATTCCTTTTTTAGCAGATTGTTGAGTAAGGCGCATTCCATTGCCTCAACATGGGAAGAGCTTCCAGTCGAATTGATCAACTTATCCACCGCTAGATTCTGTGAGTCTTCCAACGATAGAAAAAAGCTTTTCTCATTCTCGTTAAAATCAACCTCCTTTAGTCCTGAGTAAACCCTTAATTTATTTTCTTTGAAAAGGCTCCTCAGCCGGTAAGCGTTGATAAGGGGCATGGCATGCCTGTTGATCATCCAATGGGAACCGAGCCATCTTTTAAACAGCTGTTTTTCTTCAACGGTTAATGCCCTCCAAATCTCCCCAGCCTCATAACGTAGCGAGTAAATTATCTTCATTATGCCATCGCCCCCTTTTTCGGCACAGGAAATGTCCCAATTCAAATATTTTTCAGCAGGTTTACCTGTACGATTTACCCCCTTCCAATCAATTGGCTTATGATAATAATCCTCAACTTCCTGCTGGAACAGCTTAAATAGCTTCTTCACTGAAAGTTTTCGCAGTGACTCCCGTTTAACTTTATGGATAGCAGAATGTGTAAGGAATCTCCTTTTATAGCTTGCATTCTCTTCCGGCTGTACCCTAGGTAACATCCCATCAGGAGAAAAGAGACTGATTTTCCCTTTATGGCCATTGTCCACAAGCGTCATGATTGCATCAATTGCACTGAGGCTGCTTCCCAAAATGCCTACATGATCATCTACGTCTACCTTGTCAATTATCCGCCGGGAAGGCCAGGGAAAATCAATGTACTGAGCATAGTCCTCCAATTCCTTGTAATTATTGGGCTTGGGTGTCCCTACCGCCAGTATGACAAAATCAGAAGGAATCCTATTTCCATTGTCACAGATGACCTCGTAGGATGCAGAAGTTCTCTGGATATCAGTAGCCTCCGCATTAATGATTTCTACTTGAAAACCATTTTCTTTAGCTTTTTCGACATAAAACTTTGCCTGTTCTGAAACGTAATCCCCGTATAGTTTTCGGGTGGTGTAAGTATGCCCAGTATCCCCGCTTCCCTTCACATCCTCTCTGCTTTTTCCACCATGTCGTTTAAGCCATTCGGCAAAATGCTCCGGTTCATCGGCATGGATACCCATCAAGTCGGTTTGGGTGTTCAATAAATGCCCGGGTTGATCTGTTCCAAAAGCCAGTCCCTGACCTAAATGCTCTTCTTTTTCAATCAGGTTTATCTTTGTTTCATTTATAAGTTCCGCAGTAGTGAGTTGAAGCAAAAGTTCTATAAAAACAGCTGTTCCACAGGCACCACCTCCAATTATGGTGATGTTTTTCATTGGAGAAAATTCAGGAATAATGAGGCAAAATGCCTACAATAAATTAATGGATGTAAGAAAGAATAGATCAATTATTGGCTCCCTTAATGGCATGGAAAACGATAGCCCTTTATGAGTGCAGGGGAAAGCTGCCGTTGAGAAAGCCACTATATATGTTGATCAGCTACTATTCTATCTCTACGGACTTATTCTTTTCGATCAAAACAGTCCCCGACCGCAGCACAGTATTTTTGACCAAATTAATTGCAATTCCCGTGATAACTGAATACGCCAAAAACTTAACGAGATTGACATTTTCATCGGAATTTTGATCAGGCGGATCTTGACCGTATATCTTTTCGTAAATCATGTCCATGCCTTTCTTTACGACGATTCCCGCGGCCACGGCACTTAAGGAAATGACGGTACTCTCTAAAAATTTCCCGGTTTTGGAATTGGATGGTTTCATAGGGTTAAATTTTGATTTTTAAACATGAATCCAGTTGCAAAAACTTAACCATTTTTCCCGAACCTAAGCTTATCCCGGCCAATGGATGGCATAAACTCATTCTTCCACTAAAAAATAAAGGGAATTTACAAATTCCCTTTATTTAGAAACGCTGCTGAGCTCACCACTTCCGCGCCTGCTTTGATCATCTCCTTGATCGCATTGTCATCATCCTGCGGATAGAGATTGACGGCCCGTGTCGCATCACTTACTAAAGTTGCATCAAATCCTAATTTAATGGCATCCAATACGGTATATTTGACACAATAATCTAAAGCAAGTCCGGTAACTACAATTTCCCCCACGCCTTTATCTTTTAAAAATTGGCCTAGACCAGTGTCTTCTCTTCTGTCATTGTCAAAAAAGCCACTATAACTGTCAACGTAGGGGTTCATGCCCTTTCTGATCACTCTCTCCCACCGGCTCTGGTCCAGATCTTCATGGAATTCGGCTCCCCGGCTTCCCTGAACACAATGGACAGGCCATAATACCTGATCAACATTACCCAGCTGAACAAAATCTCCAGGCTTCTTCCCTTCGTGGTTCGCCGCAAAGCTTCCATGTTCTCTAGGGTGCCAATCCTGGGTCGCCACCACCAAGTCAAACTTTTCTTGTAGCCGGTTGATAATAGGCAGAATCTGATCCCCATCGTCAACGGCTAGAGCTCCGCCGGGGAGAAAATCATACTGTACATCGACAATTATTAATGCTTTCATCTGTAATTGTTATTTAGTTAATGGCTATTGGTCATAAGTCAGATGGCCCGAGGTGTAACGCTTCTTTTTTCCTTATTTCATACATCTTATATCCCCCTACTTATCATTTCAACTGCTCTACAATCAAAGAAGCAATGCTTTCTATCCTCATAAATGGATCCGTACTTACACGACTGTTGGGGTGGGAATTGGTTGCAACCAAAGCTTTAATCACTCCGGAACTTTTAATTCTATGAATGGCGTCGTTGTTAAACAGACCGTGTGTGGTGACGGCATAAATACTTTTTGCACCAGCCTCTTTATAAGCTTTTGCGGCATTGATTAATGAACCACCGGTACGGATCATGTCATCATAGATCACCACATCTTTCCCTTCCACATCCGCACTGATGGAGGTGATCTCCGTTTTTTCTCCACTAATCCTTCGTTTAAAAACAAAGGCAGCATTCACTCCCATTTCATTGGCCAACCCTTCCACCCATTTGGCACGTCCCGCATCGGTACAGGCCATAATAAAGCCATCATCGGCAAGTTCCTGTGCCACCTTGATCACCAAGGATGTACAATACGCATGTTTAATCAAAGTCTGTCCCTCAAAGTAATGGGGAATCCCGTCTGAATGAAGATCAAAAAAGACAAAGTAATTGCCCAAACTGGTTTGTGGCAGGGAAGAAAAGATTACAGCACGGGATTTTGCAGTCACCACTTCCCCGGGAAACGTGGCTCTTTCCATAGTCGAATACCCAAAATACGGGAAGATAATATGGATGGACCTGGCACCATATTTTATCAGCGCGTAAGCAAGATCATAAAGTTCTAAAGTGTCGGAGTCCGTAACCGTCCCTCCTATTAACGCTACATCCCTTCCGTTTACCGGGGTAAGAATACGTTGGTACCTTTCCCCGTCAGGGAAATTCCGCACTTCTATCTCCCCCTTCTCGAAATTGCCGACTTGGAGAATTTCGTCCTTCAGGTAGCAATAACCAACGCTACTGAAAAGTATTGTCTTACTCAATGTCTTGCGATTTAGCTTTTAACACCAATTGGGTTCTCAACTCGTATAAGGACTCCTCAAGTCCTACCGGGTAGATATGGGGGTTGATTAATCTTTTATGCGTTTTATCAAAAAGTCTTAGTCTATCCAGAGTCCTTTGCCGGATATCCGCTATCGCCGGTGATTCATAGATTAAATTTCCTTTTTCAAATACGGGTTTTAAGAGCACTTCGAAATCCGTAGTTGAATTTATTTTTTTCCTTCGCGTCGGATCCGTAGGGTCTATTATCAAATACGGAGATGCATCCCCCTCAAATCCTTCCAAATAAATCATGTCACCCACGGCTTTTCCCTCAATAGTAAATCTCTTGACATTATGAAAGCCGGGAATATTGATTTTGATGGACTGCTGCGATACCTTGATCTTGGGTTCCCATTCCCCTTTCTCGTTTTTCATGGCAGATAACTTGTAGACAGCCCCCAACGCCGGCTGGTCATAGGCCGTCACCAGTTTGGTACCTATGCCCCATATGTCAATAGAGGCTTCCTGCAACTTTAACGAGGTGAGAATATGTTCATCCAGGTCGTTGCTGGCAATGATTTTAGCCTTTGGAAAGCCAGCCTCATCCAGCATCTTTCTGGCAGCATTGCTGAAATAGGCCAAATCGCCCGAGTCGATCCGCACGCCTCCCAGTTCTTTTCCTCTTTCCCGAAGCTCTTTACCCACTTGTATGGCATTTTTCACACCGTTCAGCGTATCATAGGTATCCACCAGAAGAAAGCAATTGTCGGGAAAAGATTCCGCGTAGGCCCGAAATGCCTCTAACTCTTGGTCAAAGGACATGATCCAGCTGTGGGCATGGGTACCTGATACCGGTATTCCAAAAAGCTTCCCTGCCATAACGTTGCTCGTGGAAGAACAGCCTCCTATATAAGAAGCCCGGCTGGCCGCCATGGCCCCGTCAATCCCTTGGGCCCTGCGCAGCCCAAACTCCATCACCGGATCCCCTTTAGCAGCAAGGGTAATCCGAGCTGCTTTGGTGGCTACTAGGGTCTGGAAATTGATCAGATTAAGCAAGGGGGTCTCCAAAAGCTGGCATTGGATCAACGGACCGCTGACCCTCAACAAAGGCATATGGGGAAAAACCACCTCTCCCTCCTCGACTGCCTCGATATCACAGCTAAATTCCATATCCCGCAAATAGGAGATAAAGTCTTCCTCAAACATCGCCGCTCCATTGCCATTCTTCACCTGTCTTAAATAATCAAGATCTTCCTCTTTAAAGGTGAAATTGTTACAATAATCAATGACATACTCCAGGCCCGCGGCTACGGTAAAACCATTCTGAAAAGGGTTCTTTCGGAAAAACAAGTTGAATACTGCCTCTTGTTCTGACTTCCCTGATTTCCAATAGGCATAAGCCATGGTGAGCTGGTAAAAATCCGTCAACAAGGTTAAAGAACCATGATACAATTCCTTCGTTATTTTCATTTAGATCTAATGTTTAAAATTACCCCTATTAGCACCATAGCCATACCTAGATAAGCCAGCAAGTTAAAGCTTTCGTTGAAAAAGATAAAGCCAAATCCCAAAGCATATAGTATTCCAATATAATTTAGGCTGGCGATTTTGGCCAGTTGGGCGTTTTGATAGGCCATGGTCATATAATATTGCGCTGCCTGTGTAAA
>DATGMS010000026.1:0-10728 GCA_035307285.1 Cyclobacteriaceae bacterium | reverse complement strand
TAGGTTGCCTTGCTTTTATCATAAAGGTCAGTGCCTCATCCTGCCTGCCTTCGGACAGTTGACTGGCCTGCACATTTTGAAAAAGGCGGCCAATACTAGGATTTATCCCGTCCTCCTTGATGAGGTTATTGAACTGTCGTAAATGTTCGAGAGGAATACTTGCCGGATAGCCTCAAGTAATTGGGTTTGAGAGGTCCCGAAACAAGTTCGGGACGACGGCTAGAAGGGGACTACCTGCCGTATGGCTTCCAGCAAAGCTTCATATGGTCGGTACCCCGTTATAATCACTCCCTGTTCCTGATCGTTGCTGATGGTAAAAGTGGGGAACCTGCCAACTTTGTTCAGTTTGACTTTCTTCAAATCCTCTCTAAAAGCTTCTCGGCTTAGGTCGCCGTTGTATTCTTTTTTAAAACGGGCAAAGTCAAAAATCTCTGGATGATCCTTGGCCAAATCTTCTGCTACTTCAGCGATAGCTTCTGTTTTCGCGATGTTTTTTCTGTTAGTCATCACTGCCTCGCTTAATCTGAAGAGCATTAGCTTTCCGGCTTCTGGAGATTGTAACTGGGCTGTTTTGACGGCAATACAGGCAGGGTAAGAGGAAGATGGCGGATCGCTCATCCAAATCATATCATCTATCGGTCTCCCAGTCAGGTGTCCCGCCTGCATCCACATGGGACCCATTTGTGCGGGTTTGTGTATAGAATTTAACGGATCAGAAAATTCTGTCCAGTCAGGAATCAAGCCCCCCATGCAATATTCTATGGTGACGTGTCCAGAATACTCCCCAATTAGCCGATCAAGTTGAGGCTGCATGCCCCAGCTCCAACAGCAAAGAGGATCAGTGTAGCACACAATGGCTACCTGATCCGTGGGTCTATAGTGGTTTTTTTCTTTAATCAACTCTTCTTTAATTTATCTACTCTTTTTTGTTCTTTTATTTTGTCTTTGCCATACATACTCCATTGAATGTCCTTCATGGGCGTGGCTGACTTGACTTCTTCGCTTCTGATTTTACTCATCTCCTTGTCGGTCTTCTCCATGGATTTAAGCGTGCGGTCGGTTCCTTCTGGTTTTAGGTCTTGCAACCCGTCGGTTTGGTCCACTTTCGCTAGAGGGTCAGCAATGTATTGCCAGGTTTCTCCTAATTGGGTGGAAGTACCATCGTTCCAAGGGCCCCTCGCCTCCGCTCCAGAGGACATGTTGAAATAAGTGTTGCTATGCCTCGGGTCGCTTTGAAGTACGCCAGGGGGGAAATTGGGCTGAATGGTTGATAGTGCTGCTTCAAACATCTGGTAATGGGCGACCTCCCTGGTCATCAAAAACATCAAAGTTTCCTTAACATATGGGTCGTCTGTAAATTTCATCAGGTATTCGTAGACAATTTTTGCGCGTGATTCCGCGGCGATATTGGAGCGCAGGTCAACGGTGAGGTCACTGTTGGCGTTGACATAGGCACCCGTCCAGGGAACCCCGTTACTGTCGGTCAGGGTTGGGCCTCCTCCAGAAAGCACCCCAAATTGAGGATTGACCATTGCTTCGTGGATATAGCCTTCTTTGGCGGCTTTTCCATCCAACAACATCATGATTTCATCTGATTCCGCGGCATTTTTCAATTCCCCGTTGACTCCGCTCAACAGCATTTGGATAGTGGCTCCTACGATTTCCAGATGGCTAAATTCTTCCGTCGCCACGTCCATGAGGAGATCATACTTGTCAGGGTATGGGTTTTTGCAGCTAAAGGCTTGAACAAAATACTGCATAGCAGCTTTTAATTCCCCGTTTCCTCCGCCAAACTGTTCCAGTAAAAGGCGGGCAAATCTTGGGTCTGGCTTAGAGACCCGTGCATTAAATTGTAGCTCTTTGACGTGATAAAACATATCTGTTAGTTTTAGTGGTTAATAATGGTTTTAGTGGTAACGTATTTGCTTAAAGTCTTGTGAGAACACCAAGCTGGTGTGGCTAATTTTACCAAAGCACGTGCCATCTTATTAAAAAAACAATTCACTAAAAACTGAAACTATGCAGAAGGATCTCGAAAGACAAGAAGCCATTGCCAAAGTCCAAAGTTTGGCTAAAGATATCAATACATGCATGTTCTGCACCGATCTGGATCAGCAGCCATTTTCCACCCGTCCAATGGCTGTAAGGGAAGTAGACGAAGAAGGGAATCTGTGGTTTATCAGTTCAGCATCCAGTCATAAAAATGATGAAATCAAGGAAGATGAAAATGTTCAATTGATTTTTGCCAAACCCTCTTCCACCCAATATCTCTCTCTTTTTGGCAAGGCAGCCATATACAAGGATCAGGAAAAAATCAAGGAGTTATGGACACCAATTGCCAATGCCTGGTTTGAGGAAGGGAAAAACGATCCCGACGTTACTGTGCTAAAAGTAAGTCCGTCAGAGGCCTATTATTGGGACACACCAAATGGAAAGATGATCACTTTACTCAAAATCGCTACGGCGGCAGTTACCGGAAGCAATATGGATACGGGAGAGCAGGGGAAGCTGGAGATGTAGGCGCTTGGAAGCGGGGAGTTGGAAGTTGGACAGGACCGAATGACGATGACCCTAAGCAGCTAATCGGAAGATGGTTTCCGCTAAACTCAGCGGGCTACATCTTTTCTCATTCTTAATGCTACGAGCTTTGAGGACCAAGTGCACGGCCGGCTGTGGGCCGTCAACCGTGCACTTGCTTCTCTACCCAATACTATTTTACAAACAAATGACTTAAATCTCCTGTGCGGAACCAGCGGTAGCCATAGGCTTCCATTTTAACCTGATGAAGGCCCTCTTCGTCAGGTTTTATTTCTTCTAGGTCAAGCATTCCGATCAGTGAAGAAGCTGTCTTTTGCTTTAGGTCGAGCGTGATTTCGTGCGCATCATCATCAAAATTGTGCATGATCACCAAGGCACTTCCTTCTAGCGAATAAAACATCGCCAAGACCTGGGGCTGCCTGACTTTCATGATCTGCCACTGGCCCCAGCCGATCTCAGGACATTCCTTTCGCAGCCTGATCAGGGTTGTCATCCAGTTGAGAATGGAGTCTTTCACCCTTCTGTTGGTGTCAACATTCACGTGTTTGTAGGCATAAGGCCCGGATTTGATGACCGGATGCACCAGTTTTTTTGCTTCTGAAAAACCTGCTTGGGGAGCATCAGCCCAATGCATAGGCGTCCTTACCGCATCCCTTTCATTTAATTTCAGGTTGTCCCCCATGTTGATCTCATCTCCATAACGGATTACAGGGGTACCAGGAAGAGAGAATATAAGGCTATAGGCCAGTTCGATCTGCCTTCTGTTACCTAGGAGAGGTCCTAATCTTCTGCGGATACCACGATCATAAAGGCGCATGTTCTCTTCTGGAGCGAATTTCTCGTAAACTTTTTCCAACTGTTTCTCACTCAGACGTCCTAGGTCAAGTTCGTCGTGATTTCTAAGAAAATTGGCCCAATGGGAGGTAGGAAAGTCGATCCTTGTGGCTTCTATGGCTTTGGCTAAAGGAGCGACATCAGTGGTGGCCAAGGTGTAAAACACATGTTGGTTAACAAAAAAATTGAACATCATATGGATTCCATTCCCCTCCTTGCCAAAATACTGCTCGCTTTCCTTGGGATCGACATTGGCTTCCCCTAATAGAATGGCATCTCCACGCCGCCATTGTACGAACTTTCTGAACTCCATCAGGTACTCAAATTTGACTGCACCGGTTTTTACTCCGGGTCTCTTTGATTCCAATACGAAAGGCACAGCGTCCATCCTAAATCCCGCAACGCCCAATTCGAGCCAATAGCCCATAATCCGTTTAATTTCTTCCCTTACTTCCGGATTATCCATGTTGAGGTCGGGCTGGAATTCATAAAAACGGTGGTGATAGTAAGAGCGGGTTTTCTTTTCGTAGGTCCACGTGGATTTTTGCACGCCGGGAAATACCATTCCCTCATCCCAATCGGAAGGCTTTTTATCAGACCACACGTACCAGTCTCTATGTTTGGCGTCTTTGCTGCTACAGGCATCGATAAACCAAGGATGCTTGTTGGAGGTATGATTTACTACCAAATCCATCAGTACTTTAATGCCTTTCTTGTTGGCGTGTTTCATAAATTCCACAAAATCCCCACTGGAACCGTGACGCGGATCTACTCCATAGTAATCGCTGATGTCATAGCCATTGTCTTTGTTGGGGGTGGGCTGAAATGGTGCCAGCCAAACGGTGTCTATGCCCAACGCGTCGAGGTAGTCGAGCCTGCGGGTCAAGCCTTCGAAATCGCCTATTCCGTCACCGTTTAAATCCATAAAGGTCTCCAAGTCTAGACTGTAGATGACGGCATTTTTGTACCAAAGGTCGGTGATCATAGGCGGTGCTTTTAGAATTAATATTTAAGTTTTTGATGTCCTTATTATCTGGATAACCCAAACATCAAAAAAGGTTTCTTTTTGGCTAAATCATTAACTTGCGGAATGTACCGTTCGTCATGCTTTATTTCGGAAAGCTTCTTTAAGAGCACAAATCATGCAAGTTATGCACAGGGTTAGCAATAATGGAATAACAATTCGATATATGAAAAGTCAATTACGACTGATCATTCTTTTGTCGCTGCTGCTTTCGAGCTGTCTGGGCGATGATCCAGAAACAAAGACGCTGGATTTTGAACATTTTACTATTGAAGTGCCCGCGAATTGGAGAAGTTTTTCAAGCCAAGGGTATGATTCACAAGTGGGCGGAATAACCAATGGAAAGGTGGAATTGACTTACGACTATGGTTGGTATTCGAATAATTTTGAAAGCGAGACAACCGCAACGCATATCCGCACGGAGACCACTATTGATGGAAAGCCGGCGCTTATTGTACAGCCTATTAAGAAGGGGAAAGGAATTATTGGGGTTTACATTGAAGTAGGTGGCCCCATTAGATTTAGTCTCATGGGCAGGGATATAGACGAAGAGGATAAGATCAGGAAAATTTTTCAGTCGGTAAAATTCCATAACCAGCCTGTGTAGTGAGGCTGGAAGACTTTGAAGAAAAAGGCGGTTCTATGTATTCCTTTAGTGCCGTTTTCCCTTTTAAATTGATTTCAATACTCCCCCGTCTATTGGGATATTAGTGCCCGTGATGTACGCCGCATATTCCGAAGCCAAGAACGTTGCCAGATAACCATACTCTTCTGGTTTTCCAAAGCGTTTCATCGGGATTTTATCCGCAGCTTGTTTCCTCCATTCTTCCAGATCCACGCCTTTTTGTTCCGCTTGTTTTTGATGCAGGCTTTTGAGCCTTTCAGTGTTGAAAGAGCCGGTGAGGATATTGTTGACGGTAATACCATCGGCTGCTACTTCCGCTGCCAACGTTTTGGCCCAGTTGACGACTGCTGCCCGCAGACTGTTGGACAGCGCCATATTGGGAAGTGGTTCCTTCACGGACATGGACGATACATTAATAATGCGGCCGAATTTTTTTCTTTTCATCCCTTCCATTGCGAGAGAAGTAGTGAGAACATAGGTTTTGAAGAGCAAGTCGAAAGCTTGTTGGAAGTCTTCCACATCTTGTTCCAAAACGGCACCAGCTGCCGGTCCTTGGGTGTTATTGACTAAAATGTCTATTGATTTACCGTCAAAAAAAGCTTGAATAACATCCCTGAAATTCTCAAAATCTGTAAAATCCACGACCAAATAATCATGTTGCTGTCCATGATCGCATGGCAGTTCATGGAGAAGCGTTTCAAGCTTGTCCCTGTTTCTTGCCATGAGGGTGACTTGTGCGCCACTCGCGGCCATTTGTAATGCGACGGCTTTGCCTAAGCCACTGGTAGCACCACCGATTAGTGCGGTATGTTCTTGGAGGTTAATTTTCATAAGTTGGATGATTTTACAAGAATGGTTTTTATAAAATCTGCCATAAGATAATGCATACCCGTAACGGTTCAAAATTCCTACATCATAATATAGGTATTTATATATCTAAGAATCATTATCAGTGATAGTATATAGCCAAGGAGTGAGTTCTTGCATAGGGGGCTTTATTTTTTAATCAAAAATCAACAGTAGTCTATGTGCAACCGGAACCCGGAGGGGAAGCAGAAAGGAGCAGAAAATTTCCTGCTCCAAGAAGTTGAATACTTGTACGGAAGTTTTATTTCCAGATGTGGGTCCTTATCCTCTCCACCATTTTTCATGGTTGGCATGGGTAGGTAGAAATGCACCTTCATTAAAGAAATTGTTGTAAAAATCAAGGTCAAGATGATGGGCTTGAAGGTAAGTGAGACTATAAATAGCGGGAATTGTTCCTGGGAATTTACCATAGGTTTCAAGGATATATTGTGCCATAACGGACACGCATTCCTGAAACTCGGGGTCGTGGAATTTTGCACTGCTCCTTATCCTTGAACTTTCCTTCCAAGGGCCGTTGGTGTCTTTATTAAAAGGACCGCCTGCTCCAAATTTCCTATCTATTAAAGCACTGGTTGCCTCGTGCATATCTTTATAAAAAGGAAGGGCAAAAGCCTTCATACACTCCTGGAAGACCAGTGATGTTGGGCAAAGGCGAATCCCCCACCATATTAGATATGAAACCAAGCCCCGGAACTTCAGGGTCCCCGCTTGCGCCCAGCAAGCTAAATCGGTCTAGGCCATCAAACATCCACCCCCCTAGGCCGGTAGCCTGTAACATTAACATCCCTGCATAGCAGGCGGTAGAAACTTCAGCTGTAGCTTCTCCCAATACCAACTGTTCTACAAAACTTAGAGGGTAAGGGTTTTCCACATCCACCAGATGTTTAAACTTTCTGAGACCTTCAATTTTTGTGTTGTTGAGATCATCATAAATGCATCCGCCATTTTGAACCAGAAAACATAAAACAGCCAGCATATGTTGGGCAAGATCAGCTACTGGAATAATTAGCGTGCTCCCAGGCACGTTAACACACCATGTATTATGTCCATCCATAAAGGGTTCTTGGGGAGGAATGTTCAGACGTTGGTCCTGCAATTTCACTATCCTTTTCTTGTGGGCAGCAAGCCATGCATTGAGATCAAATTCTCCTTTCTTTGTATAAGTTACCAATGATCCGGAATCCCTGGTAGGCAGAAAATAGGTTCCTTGATCATCTGTGAAAAAAAATTCCGTAGTATGAAAACCGGCAGCAGAGGGGAACGTCCTACCACCTGCTGCTAGGGAGTAGTTGGCCAAATGAGGAGCGTAAGAAGCACTTCGATAGATCATATGGTGAAAGCCCGTGTTCCCGGTCGAAGCGGCTAATAACATCATTTGTTCCAACTCACTTAAGGGTTGAGGCGCATGTTTTGACTTGAACTTTAATGGTCCGTCGGGGATTTCATTTCCTTTGGCAAACCTCCTAGCCCTTCTTCCATAAAGCGCCTCTATGAGCGGAAACCTCACTGCTTCGGCCAATCCTCTTGGGATCCTGTGCAAGCCATCAATCAATGTCCGTCCTCTATCCTTAAGCACATTGCCTTTTGTCGATAGTCCACAACCGCTCAAAAGTGCACCTGAAGCCAGAAATAAGGAGCCAACCATTTCTCGTCGGTTGATTCCTGAAGTTTTTAATTGTCTCATCTAGAATGTGTTTTATATTAATTTTATAATGTGCATCAGGATCTTATGGAAGATCCCTAGATGCATTGCAAAAATATATGTAGAGGATAGGCTGGAAAACGGTAGAATTACCGTATTGTACAGGTAAATTGCTGTAATTAGGTTAAATCAACTCGATAAGACCTTTTTCGCTTCCTATTTTGACAGCTTCTGTGCGTGTGTGGCAATAGAATTTTTCGAAAATAAACCTTATATGCATATCTACCGTCCGTGGACTTAAAAAAAGGCGTTCGGCAATTTCCTTATTGGAAAGCCCAGAGGAAAGTAGCTGCAGCACATCGAGTTGCCTGCTGGTCAACGTATCCTTTATAGATTGTTTTTGGAGGGCTGATTTTTTAACTAATTTGCTCAGTTTGGTCACCATCGGGCTTAACCCCATTTTTTTGCTTTAGAATGGATCGTCAGTAAAGTTTGTTGTCCCTTTTCGATCTCATCCAGCGACAGGTAACAAATAACGAGATGATACCCAATCAAAATCACCTGGTAAGGGATTTTTAAAGGTTCCAAGTATACTTTGGCTTCTGTGAGGCGGGCTATAGCGATTAGATGCTCTCCCTTTAGCAACGCATCCAAACCCAGTCCATAAGCCATACAGCCTAAGGCCTCTGTATTTCCCGTTTCTTTACAGATGAAGGAGATGATTTTTAAACATTTATTAAGGGATACAGCATCTTCCTGCTCACGAAAGAACATCGCGGCATCCATCAAACTCAACAAGACATCATGTTTTTCGCCCGTCTGAGGCCACTCATCAATTATCCTGCAATACCATTCTCGCGCCCTCTCCGGATTTTCCTTTAGTTCATAAATTTTGGCCATCGGGAGGTGCAATAAATGGTACATCAACATAAATTGTTCTTTCTGGGCTAAAAAGATGCCTTTTAGTGCATGTTTTTCTGCAGATCGAATTTCTCCGCGTGAAGATTTTATTATAGCCATGACACAATATGCAGTTGATTTGGAAGGATTGCTGATAGAAGGGTCCCTGATTAAAGAAGTACAGACCTCAAGGGCTTTTTTCCATTCTCCCAAGCGTAGAAGGATCCAGGACAAGCAACTATAGCACATTTGGGTTTGGGCCCCCATTTTTTCAGTCTCACAAAAACCAATGGCCTCATCAAATACTGATTTAGCCCCTTCAAAATCCGAAGCATATTCAAAAGTTCCGGCCAATTTCCTGTATACAAAAGCTGCTGTTTCTAAAAGGTTATTCCTCAAAGCTAGCTGAAGGGCCTCTTGGGCCAACGTTTGGCCAGAGCTGTAGTTGCCCTCCATGGCAAGTATATAGGATTTGATAGCCATGGATTTACAAGTATGTTCTACCTGCCCTGCCATTTGAGAGTCAACTAATGCTTCTTCACAATATTCCAACCCCTTAGACAGGTTCAAATCGTCCACAGCTTTAATGGCAAGGGCCATAAATTCCACTGCTGATTCTTTAAAATCTTTGTTTTTTCTAAAAATATTGGCAGCCTTAGTTCGCAACTGCTTATATAGGTGCCAGCTTCCTTGCTGGGAATAGTCTATGGCCAACGCTCTTAAAACAGAAGCGTATTGATGCACATCTTTCTTGATTGTTAGGTTTTCTAAAAGCTTTTCTCGGATAACGATTACCTGGGCGAGCTCACCACAGCATTCATAACTTGAAACCATGTTTTGATACACTTCGATTTCTTCCGTCTGGGAAAGCATTCCCAAGTTGGAGACTTTCTCACCCACCCTTATGACTAAGGAGTGAAGCTGTTCGACTTTATATTGGTTCAAGGCCGAAAGGAACTCCGATTTTGCATTTTCTTTGTTGCCTGCCAAGAGCCAAAGGTCACCGAGTTTCTCTTTTCCTAAGAACTTGTTTTGAAAATATACTATTAAAGACCTTGAGGCACTGACTTTTTCAGACCATTTATATCTCTGTAAAAGAGCTTTGTTTGTGTCTGATTCCACCTCAATCGATTGCGGATCTGCATGTGTAAAAGAGAGATTCGTTAGTTCATCAATAGCCTCAGGGGCTTGGAGGAGTTCTGAAAGATCAATGAATTCCATCTTTCCTTCAATAAGACAAAGAAAAAGTAGGCCTTTTCTGGCATCATCTGACAATAACCCCAGACGGTTTTCTAAATTAGAAAAGAAGTCTTTTTGCATTTCCATATCGAATAAGGAATAGGTGAGGTTTTGATGGCAGAAATCAACAGAAATTCTAAGTGTTATCCGATGGTATTGTATTGATTATCAAAGATATAAAGTTAAATAATTATCCAGGTTTTAAAAATAATCCCCTAATTACTTTTAAAAGCACCATAAAAGAAATTCACGCAATCTGTTACCTGAACAAGACGCGCCAAAAATTTATAGCCTATAGATTTTGTAGAGTTTAATAAATATAGAAAAAAATTGCATTATATTTGTCACACTAACTATTGGTATGACACAGGAACAGTTTTCAAGATATTCCTTTCTTTTGGACAGAACGGCGCGGAGGGTTAAGCAATATGCGCAGAGCAAATTCAAATTGGGTGATTTTGATGTAACGGTGGACCAGTGGTTGATCCTGAAAAATTAGGAGGAACACGGAGTATTGAGCCAAACGGAGTTGGCGAATCTAGTCTTTAAGGATCATCCTACCTTGACACGGATTATTGATATTCTATGTAAAAAAGGATATGTAGAAAGGGTTCCGAACCCAAATGATCGGAGGAGTTTTCAGCTGTTGTTGACCACGGAGGGTGAGAATAAAGTGTTGGAATTAAAACCACAGGTAGCAACGATAAGGGAAAAAGCATGGGAAAATCTAGGTCATACTGATTTTGAAGAGTTTAAACGCATTCTTAATACGATCTATAATAATTTAGAATAGTTTAAATAACTAAGGTTTTGCTTGCAAGACCGATTATATTTGCAACCTATTATTGAATAGTAAACAATTGAAGCCATGATAAATACAGACATTTGCATAATTGGAGCCGGACCTGTTGGGCTCTTTGCCGTTTTTGAAGCCGGATTGTTGAAGATGCGTTGTCATTTGGTGGATGCGTTGCCGCAGGTGGGTGGACAGTTGTCTGAAATCTATCCCCAAAAGCCTATTTATGATATTCCGGGATTTCCTGAGATAAAAGCGCAGGA
>DATGMS010000025.1:0-10172 GCA_035307285.1 Cyclobacteriaceae bacterium | reverse complement strand
TGAATAAGCAAGATCAGAGCTTCTGCAATCAATGCTGCAATGAATACCGCATTTCCTTTTACCCACTTCATATAAAATCCTACGAGGAAAATGCCCAAAATGGTGCCATAGAACAAGGACCCGAGCAAATTTACTGCCTGTATCAGGTTTTCAAAGAGCATAGCATAAGAGGCAAAGATGATGGCGAAAATCCCCCACAAAGCGGTAAACCATTTGGAGGACAACATATAATGTCCGGAGGATTCCTGCTTTTTAATGGACCTTTTGTAGAGATCCACCGTTGAAGTGGATCCTAAAGCATTAAGTTCAGATGAAGTGGAAGACATCGCTGCACAAAAAATCACCGCAAACAACAGCCCTATCACGCCTTGGGGAAGGTAGTCCATCACAAACCGCATGAATACGTAATCCGTATCACGGGTTTCGGCGAAAGGGTCGTTTTTGACCATCAGGCTTTTGACCTCGTCCCGGATTTGCTCTTGATGGTCTGATTTAAGAGCAATCTCATTTTTCAGCTCATTTATCCGCACTTCATCTTTCGCCTCCACTGCCTCCAGTAAAGATAGGATATCGGCGTTCTTAGCTTCAAAGCCTTGAGCGTAGTTTTCCTGTAATATCCCAAATTCTTCACTGTATTCGCTTTGTTCTAATTTTTCGCTTTGGACCTTGTTAAAAAAGATCGGAGGTTGATAAAACTGATAAAAAACGAAAACCATCACCCCGATAAACAAGATGATGAACTGCATTGGGATTTTCAGAAAACCGTTCATCACCAGCCCCATCCTGCTTTCCCTTAACGACTTGCCAGTAAGATAGCGCTGTACCTGAGATTGGTCCGTGCCAAAATAGGATAGGAAAAGAAACACAGCAGCAGTCATACCCGACCAGAAGTTGTACCGGTCGGACAGGTCAAATTCAAAGTTGACAATGTTGAGTTTATCCATTTTACCGGCCACATGCAAGGCCTCTGTGAATTTTACGGGGAGCATATTAATAATAAGGATACCTGCTAGGATCATCCCGCCCATCATCACTGCCATCTGCTGTTTATGGGTAATGGACACGGCCTTCGTACCGCCGGAAACGGTATACATGATAACTATAATACCGATAAAAACATTAGTGAATACTAAATTCCAGCCTAACAAGGAGGACAAAATAATAGACGGAGCCAATATGGTTATTCCCGCTGCAAGCCCTCTCTGCACCAAAAACAGCAAGGCAGCAAGTGTACGGGTTTTTAGGTCAAACCTCCCCTCCAAAAATTCGTAGGCAGTGTAAATTTTCAGCTTGTAATAGATCGGGATAAAAGTGACCGATAAAATGATCATCGCAACCGGCAACCCAAAGTAAAATTGGATAAAGCGCATTCCATCCGCATAAGCCTGACCCGGCGTACTTAGAAAAGTAATGGCCGATGCCTGCGTGGCCATGATGGAGAGACCGATCGTCCACCAGTTGTCATTGCCTCCTTTAAGATACCCTTCAAGATCCTTACTTCCACGGGTTTTATAAATCCCATAAGTCACTATCAGGAAAATTGTGCCGAACAATACGATCCAGTCAAAGGTGCTCACGAGAAATATTGGGTTAAACCGTAATACAAAATAATTTGGACCAGCAGCGCCAGCATTAACAAAAAATACACCTTTGTCCAGTTGGTCATTTTATTCATTGCCCTGCTCTATCAAATTCACAAATAATTTTATCGCTCCGGGAACACCCGCAGGCAACAACCTGAACCAGGAGATCCCAGAATAGGCATAGGTTCCTTTCCCGTGATTGGCCAGCAATAAGGAGCCTCTTGTCTCCGGTTCACTTGGATCCTGCATGATGAAAGGAGTGACATAATTGCTGTCCCATTCTCCGGGAAAATAAAGTCCACGCTCCTGAACCCAATCCTCAAAATCGGCTAAGTCTATCTGGTTAGGTGTCGTCAACATGGGATGGCTGCCATCTATGATTTTCACCGGGGAATTTTCTACGGCTATCCTGTCCCTTGACAATTGGAAGGGATAGGGTCCCAGTTGTTTAGCGAGCAACGGCCCGCTAGTATTGTATTGAACGATGAGATTGCCGCCGTTCTCCACATATTCCATCAAATCATCTACATGGCTGGCTAGATTGAAATTCGTATTGAAAGCGCGAATACCGACAATAACCGTGTTGAACTGGCTTAATCTTGTTGCAGTCAATGTCCCGTTCTCCAGCAAAGTCACCTCATAACCTAAATTAATCAGAACCTCAGGAATCTCATCTCCCGCACCGGGGATATATCCTATTCTTTGGGGGCTAACATTTAAAGATAAAGCGGTCAAATTAAAGGCGGAAGTGGGGAAATAGGTCAGGTTGGGTATATGCTTATAGGCAATGCGTTCCATCCCCTTACCATAAACTCTCCCCTCACTGGTCCGGTATTTCACGGTGACAACTTTTTTCCCCAAAAAGGAAATATCATCAAGCTGAATTTTATAGGTTATGCTTCTTTTTCCTTCATCCACCTGTTTCTCTAACTGCTTGTATTCGCCAGCGCCTAAACCCTCGAATTCAAGTGCGCCATCGACTATCCGATCCTCGAAAGCCACCTGCACCTCCACCGGCTCCGGTTCACCGTTCAAAACAAATACGTTTTCTGTGTTTACCGAGAGTCTGATCTCGGGTACTACCGTAAAAGGCTGATTAATTTCCCCGTCTACCGGATCGTTGTATTTGTACTTAAGGGGCAGTGTCTTAGAGACCGCAACACCGTCTATTTCCAAAACCAACTCACCGGCCACCGCAGGTTCGTTAAAAGGCTTTCCTATCGCTGACTGATCCTGAATGGTAAAGAGGTTATCTTCGGGTGCTTGTTCTATCCAATAGGGTTGGGAAATGGGAGTATCGTCCGGCAGTTCAAAAAGAAGATTCTGATTGATCGGTTCATTGTCCTTCGTGCCTCGATTTATAGGTACAGTTTCATCCAAATAAGAAAAAGAAATGGCTGTGACAGCTGTGGCTGAGGGATTGTTGACCACCAAAGAAGCATTGACCTTCTCTGAAGGAAAAGCCAGCTCCTTGCCGGCCAAAAACTCTGCTTTGATCCCCAGCGAACTGAGGATAATCTCGTCGATTTTGCCTTGCTTTTCTGTAATCCAATTCTCATTAACTTCCAAAGCATCCAGCATTCGTTTAATTTGAAGGAGCTGAGGAATATTTTTCTCCGGATATAAAAAATCGAACTTCTCCAAAGCTACGGAAATAGCGGATTCTATCTCCTTGCCAGCGGTGATAGAAGTCCAACGGTTAACAATTCCCTCGAACGGATCCTCTTTAAATGTTTCCCCGTCAAGCAATTCTATATGATCCTGCCCTTTGCCCACCTGGGCGGTGGCACCGAATCCCTGAGATTTGTGCATAGTCCTGCTGTCAGCAGCAATTTGCGAATAGGTAGTGCCTAATAATGGATTATAATCTCCTACGGAAAAAGCATGAGAGATTTTACCAGCCTCTGGTTCATATGCTTCCCCCCAGTTGTAGCCGTTCCAAAACACCCTCTTGGTCGTCCAGGGCTTCACATGGGAAAGCTGATCCGGAAAGGCCTTGGGGTCTGCCGCTGCCCTGAAAGCTTCAATGGACAGAATCGCGGAGGTGGTATGATGTCCGTGGGTAGTGCCCGGCATGGTGTTGAATCGGTTGATAATGAGATCCGGCTGATAATTCCTGATGATCCACACCACGTCTGAGAGAAGCTTCTCTTTATCCCAGTTATTTAGCGTTTCGTCCGGGTTTTTACTGAAGCCGAAATCAATTGCACGGGTAAAAAACTGTCTGCCTCCGTCGGTTTCCCGTGCGCGGAGCAGTTCTTGAGTCCGTATCATTCCAAGCTCTAACCCCAGTTCTTTGCCTATGAGGTTTTGTCCACCGTCTCCGCGGGTGAGGGAAAGATACGCCACTTGGGCATGTTCTTTATTTCCCAAAAATGCGATCAGCCTAGTGTTTTCATCATCGGGATGGGCGGCAATGTAGAGGATTCTTTTGGTCTCCTTCAGCTTCAAAAGCTCGTGGTAAATTTCAGAGGAGGATTGTGCCAGCAAAGAATCAGAGAAAATGAATAAGGCAAAAATAAATGAGAGGTAGCCGATGCGTCCGTTTTTCCCGAAGACCATAAATGATTTTTTTAAACCAAAAGCTAAAATAAGTATTCACTCCTACAAAACAATTGATACAAAAGTTTTAATGGAAATAACTTGATAAATGGAGGAATCAAGTGAGAAATTCGGATTTTTTTCATTTAAAATAATTGTAAGAGGATCATTACCTTAAAATGGGCAAAACTGCCTTGGCAAATGAACCCGAAACTATCAACGCTTCAGGATCCGAAGCCACTTCGCAGCATTAATATCATCCATCTTCCATTTTTTCAACAGATATTTTATAACTTCGATTTTAACAAACAATCACCGCTATATATGAGTCGACGAAAGCTATTGACGCTATTGCTTATCCTCCCCATTACCCTCACCCTCCAGGCACAGGGGTCCTTTGACCTGATCACCCTAGACACAAAAAAAGGCCTCGGCAAATTCCAGATTATCCCGGGAAGCGCACGAAATATCACCAATACCCCGGGCTATGACAATCAACCCAACTTTATCAACAACGATCAGCTCGTATTTTCCTCTCAAGCTGATCAGGGGGGCAATGAGATCATCATGTATAATTATGAAACGGGCAACTTCACCAACATGACCCGTACCCCCGACAAAAGTGAATTTTCACCCTCTTTGACCGACTGTGGCCAATACGTGTCGGCAGTTACGGTGGAGGAAGACAGTAGCCAGCGCCTTTGGCTTTATCCCGTCAATATGGGCGAACCAGAACTGCTTTATGACGATATTATGCCGGTGGGATATTACGCTTGGCACGACAACATCGCCGCCATGTATATTTTGGGTAATCCCAACCAACTAATTTACCCTTACAGCAAAGAAGAAAAGGTAACCTTGTCTGAGAACATTGGCAGAAGCATCAACAAGCGCCCAAAAAGCAATGAGGTTACTTTTTTAAATGCAGGAAGCAATGTGGTGGTGGATGGACAGAAAGCCATGGAAATTCTTTCTTATGATTTAAAGAAAAGAAGCACTCAGAATCTAGGACTATCCCTTGGCGGTTCTGAAGACTTCATTTGGCTTGACAAAAACACGCTCTTGATGGCCCGAGGCAAGGATCTCTATGTAAGAAATGTCAAAAAGAGCATTTCATGGGAACAGATTGCGTCGGTTTCCCTCCCAGGCTATAATGGCATTTCCAGACTCGCCATCAGTCCAAAAAAAGACAAACTGGTCTTGGTAATGGAAAGGCAGAATTGACCCAAGCTGTCGGTATCAGCGGGAATAGAAAGATTGATGACAAACTGCCTATAGTCAAATAACTCTATTGCCGCCTTTATTTCTAAAGCTGCAAATCCTATATTTGCAGCTTTCTTATTATCAGCCAGAATACATGAATAATTTTATAGAAGAATTGAGATGGAGGGGAATGCTCCAGGATATGACGCCGGAGATCGAAGAATATTTGAACAAAGGCGCAGCATCTGCTTATCTCGGTTTTGATCCTACAGGAGATTCTTTGCATATCGGCCACCTGGTGGGCGTGATGACTTTGCTCCATTTTCAAAGGGCGGGACACAAACCCATAGCCCTCCTTGGTGGTGCTACCGGGATGATCGGAGACCCTTCCTTCAAATCTGCTGAACGTAATCTACTTGATCTGGAAACCCTTGAACATAACGTCAATTGCATCAAAAAACAATTGGGGAAATTTCTAGACTTCGAAGGTAGCAGTGAGAACAAAGCCCAGCTGGTGAACAACTATGATTGGATGTCTAAATTCACTTTTCTGGATTTCATCCGTGATGTGGGCAAGCACATTACGGTCAATTATATGATGTCCAAGGACAGTGTGAAGAAGAGACTGGAAGACGGTAACGGGCTTTCTTTCACTGAATTCACCTATCAATTGATCCAGGGTTATGATTTCTACTACCTCTGGAAGCATCACAATTGCAGCATACAACTGGGAGGCTCCGACCAATGGGGCAACATCGTCACCGGGACGGAAATGATCCGTAAAATGGAAGGCGGCAGTGCCTATGCGCTCACTGTCCCTTTAATCACCAAAGCTGACGGTACTAAATTTGGAAAAACCGAAAGCGGCAGTGTTTGGCTGGACCCGGAGAAGACTTCACCGTATGCCTTTTATCAATTCTGGCTGAACGTCTCCGATGAAGATGCGTCCAAATACATCAGGATATTCACTGTTTTGGACCAGTCTACCATTGAGGGCTTAGAGCAGGAACATCAGCAGGCTCCCCATCTCAGGATACTGCAGAAGGCCATTGCGAAGGATATCACCATTATGGTGCATAGCAGGGCAGATTACGAGATGGCATTGAAAGCTTCCTCCATTCTGTTTGGTAAATCATCTACGGAGGATTTGGCGACTTTGGATGAGCGGACGTTTCTTCAGGTATTTGAAGGCGTTCCCCAAATCCAAATCGAAAGGGCGGCCTATGAGGACGTAGACAAAGTAACCGACCTCTTGGCCGATCCGGAGGGTGTCATCTTTGCTTCAAAGGGAGAAGCGAGAAAATTGATCCAAGGTGGAGGCGTCAGCATCAACAAAGTTAAAGTAGAAGATCCCAATGCTCCTGTTGATTTCCAGTTACTACAGAATCAATATCTTTTGGTTCAAAAAGGGAAGAAAAATTATTTTATTATCAAGGTTACATCGTAAGTTGATTAAAAAAGCTTTATTATCCGGTGACGGATGCCCGATGGCCGATGTCGGATGATCGAAGAGGGAGGGAAATTCACTAAAGAACCTAAGGTCTTAATTTATGGGTGTTTACGAAAGGCAACAAAAGGAGAAGTTAATTGTTCAGTCTGCGATTAAACTATTTTCCTCTCAAGGCTACCACGCCACCAAGATGGACGATGTGGCCAAAAAAGCAAAGATGAGCAAGGGCTTGATTTATTTTTATTTTAAAAATAAAGAAGATCTCTATATGGCGGTTACCGCCAAGGCTTTTGAGCAGTTAACTGCGGTGTTCAAAGAAACGCAGAAGGTCAAAGACAGAAAAGGAATGGATTTGGTTTTTGATCTGGTTGATAATTTCTTGGCCTTTACGAAGGAGAACAGGATGTACCACGAGGCGATTATGAACTTCATGGGACTGGTGGCTTTGTATAACGACGACAGACTACGTACTCAGATTGACCCCCTAATTCTAGAAAGCAGCAATTTTGAAAAGTTGTTAACTATCCATCATGAGCCGGCCAAGCTGGGTGCCCAGATCATCTCTCTGGGGATAGAAGACAAAAGCATGCGCGCCGACTTAAATCCGGAAACCGCTTTTTATACCATCTGGAGCTTAATGATTGGCTTTGAACGGTTAAGTGGTCCGCTGGATTATCTTCAGAAAGGGACTGGCGTGAAACCTGAGAGCTGGAAAGAAGATATCCGTCAGTTTGTGCAGGTGATGTTAAAGGGATCTATTCAAGTACAAAAACCAAAGGCAGTTCAAGGAAGCCTTTTCTAACTTGTCCATATACTTGATAGAGGAGAACGACGCCCTTTCGCATAGTTAGGCATTTTTATTGCTTCTAACCGAGCGAAAACGATTTGTACAACCTTTAATTATTTTATTATGGACTTTGTTCTTGGTGCCATCTCAGTAGCCGCGGTAGCGATCGCCTTATTCTTTTTATACCGGAAAATCTTCCTCAAAAAAAACCAGAACACCACTGAAGATAGGATGGCTTCTGATGAGGTGCTGAAAAAGGAAGTCCACGAATTTGACACCAAGACCGGCGACGAGAAAGGGACCGGTAACGAAGGCGTCCAGCGGGAAAAAAGCGACAACAACAAGGAGATCCGGTAAGCGCTGCGCTCGTCTTCTTCCCAATTATTAGATATAATTGGGAGTTTTTTTAGTTGACAGGTCAATGGGATATCAGCGGGATCCTCCTTTGGGGTTATAAATAGGTTAATTTTTTTACCTTTACTTTTCATCCATCAAGCAAATCATGAGATATGGATTGATGTCATCGCCACTTAACCGGAGGCCTAAGAATCTCTTAATATATGAACATTCTATTACTCGAAGATGAGCCGGGGATTGCCAATTTTATTAAACAAGGATTGGAGGAAGAGGCTTATTCTGTGGACATAGAAGAAAATGGGACTGATGGCCTTCAGCGGGCGTTGTCTGGCCAATACGATCTCTTGTTACTGGATTGGATGGTACCGGGAATGAGTGGTATAGAAGTGTGTAGACAATATAGAAAGAAATTCCCCGACACGCCCATCATCTTTCTGACGGCCAAAGACACCGTGGAGGAAACCATCTTCGGCCTTCAGGCAGGGGCAAACGACTATCTGAAAAAGCCGTTTAACTTTGATGAATTGGTCGAAAGAATCAAAGTCCAGCTAAGATCAAAAGTTGCTGTCTTAGAAAAACTTTGTTTAGGCAATATCACCCTAGACAGTAATACCCACCAGGTGTTTAAAGAGGAAGAAGAAATTCCGCTCACGCAGAAGGAATTCGCCCTGCTGGAATATCTTATGCGTAATAAGGGGAAGGTATGCAAGCGAACCAGAATCATGAATAACGTTTGGGATAACCAGTTTGACTACAACACGGGTGTTTTGGATGTGTACATCAATGCGTTGCGCAAAAAATTAAAGCTGCAAAAGGAAGAAGACTACATCCAAACTATCCGGGGGGTAGGTTATATTGCTCGGGAGACATGAATTTATCGCTAAAAAACAGGATTGCGTTTTATTATATGGTAGCTACCGCCATTGTGGTGGCGGCTGTATTTGTAATTATTCATCTGATAGTAAAGACCACCGTTTATCACAACCTGGACAGCGCGCTTTCTTATCAGGCGGAAAAGCATACCCATGAAATCTTTATTGAAGACGACAGCATCAGGTTCAGCAATAAAGCCGAGTGGGAAGAAAGGGAGCATAAGGAAGTGGATATCCATCCGGTTTTTCTCCAAATCAATGACAGGAACGGGCGGATTATGGACAAGTCCCCGAACCTAAAGGAACAATCACTTGAATTTGAGCATCATCCCAACTTCGTCGATCCGCACACTACCAAGTTGGGCGGACGGGAGATCCGCCAGGCGCAAATCACCTTGGATCAGGGCGGAGTGATCAAGGGCTATATTCTAGTCGCAATGCCCTTGGAAGATACCCAAACGGTACTTAACAATCTGAAAAACATCCTGGTGACCCTTTACCCAGTAATCCTGTTCCTTCTCTTTTTTATCAGCCGCTTTCTGGCAGGAAAAAGCATCATTCCAATACAACAGATCACCGACACCACCAATAGGATTACAAAGAAAAATCTTAACGAGAGAGTGGTCTTACCCGACAATAAGGATGAACTCTACACACTATCCACCTCCATAAATGACCTGCTGCAGCGGATCCAAGATGCCATGGAACGGGAAAAACAGTTCACTTCAGATGCCTCCCATGAGTTGCGGACACCCTTATCGGTATTAAAAGGCACCTTGGAAGTATTAAACCGAAATCCCCGGTCGGAACAGGAGTACAAAGATAAAATTGCCTATAGCATCAAGGAGATCGATAGGATGTCGGGGATTGTCAACCAGCTTCTTCTTTTGGCCAGACTGGATAAATCATCCCTTACCCACACCCAGCCGATCCAGTTGATTTCCGCTATTGACGAAGTACTGCAACGCCATAAGACAGCTATAAAGGAGAAGGATCTAAAAGTGACTTTAGAAGATCTCTCCCATGAAGAAGTGGAAACAGATCCCTACTACCTTGACCTTATCCTCGACAACCTTATCGGCAATTCGATTAAGTATTCCTTTCCTGCGTCGAACCTATTAATCCAGGTAAAAAAAGAAGGCAGCCGGTTGGAATGTAGCATCCAAGATCAGGGCATCGGTATTCTACAGGAGGATCTCCAAAACATCTTTATGCCCTTCTTTCGGTCAGAGGCGCTTAGCCATAGGGAGATCAAAGGAAATGGGTTGGGGCTTTCCATTGTCCAAAAAGCCTGTAAATTGATCCACTCCCAACTAAAGGTGGAGAGCCGGATTAATTCAGGCACCACCGTTACCTTGGTTTTCTAGGACAAAAAAAAC
>DATGMS010000024.1:0-2009 GCA_035307285.1 Cyclobacteriaceae bacterium | reverse complement strand
CATGACCGTTCTTGGACAGATTAACCAGAGCTTGAACCAACTATCTAGATATGGGCAGATCTTTGCGGATCTAAAGGAGCGATTTAGCAGTGCAGTGATAGAACTGAATGATATTGCAGCTACTTTGGATGATGAGGACAGTAGATTGGAGGTTGATTTCGAAAAATTGGATCGGATCAGGGAAAGGCTAAGCAGGGTTTATCAATTACAGCAAAAACATGGGGTAGATTCGGTGGAAGCCTTGATCAAAATTGAAGCTGATCTGGCGGATAGAGCTTTTCAGATCGGCAATTTAGATGATGAACTTGCCAGGCTAAAAAGCGAAACTGAGGCCGAATGGCAAGATCTGGTGGAATTAGGGGCTATTTTGTCGCAAAAGAGGATCTCCTCGTTTGATCAGTTTGCCAAGCATATAACAGGATTGCTTTCCCAATTGGGGATGGAAAATGCAATAATTGAGGTTTTAAATAAAACCACCGACCCTGCTGCCAAAGGGATAGATGAGATTGAAATCGTATTTTCAGCCAATAAAGGTATCAGGCCGCAGCCTATTCGACAAGTGGCCTCAGGAGGGGAATTTTCGAGACTGATGTTTGCAATAAAATACATTATGGCGGACAGAATGGCATTGCCTACATTGATCTTTGATGAAATAGATACTGGCATTTCGGGTGAAGTTGCTTTTAAGATGGTGAGCATGATGCAGGAAATTGCGAAAAAACATCAGGTGATCTGTATCAGCCATCTGCCCCAAGTAGCGGCTAAAGGGGAAAAACATTACTTTGTGTACAAGGACAACAGTTCTGAAAGGACAATAAGTAAAATAAAACTGCTAAGCCCTTCGGAAAGGGAAACAGAAATAGCAAAAATGATAGCTGGCTCTAATCCTTCTGCTACTGCCTTCGAAAGTGCGAGGGAGTTATTAAGACAATAAGCGCATTGTTTTTATTCTTAGTTAAGGATTAAAATAAAAAGGCTTAATTTTACCTGCTGATATTTGAACCAACTTTAAAAAGATATAGTATGTCAAATAATTTATTAACTGGAAAAAGAGGCATTATCACCGGTGCTTTGGATGAAAACTCTATCGCTTGGCAGACCGCACTTAAAGCCAAAGAAGAAGGTGCAAAGTTCGTTTTGACCAATGCCCCTATCGCCATGCGGATGGGAGCAATCCAAGACTTGGCAAAAGAATGTGACACCATTGTAATTCCAGCAGACGCTACTTCCGTAGAAGACATAGAAAAGTTGTATGATGAAGCGAAGGAATTTTTAGGCGGCAATTTTGATTTCATCCTCCATTCCATAGGCATGTCCCCCAATGTTAGAAAAGGACGCCCCTATGGTGACTTGAATTACGAGTGGGTAGCTAAAACCTACGACATATCCGCTATTTCCTTTCATAAAATGCTACAGGTTGCCGAGAAAAAGGATGTTCTCAATGAATGGGGATCTGTGGTAGGTCTCTCTTATATCGCTGCTCAGAGAGTTTATCCTTTCTACAATGATATGGGCGAAGCGAAAGCTATCCTGGAAAGTATTGCCAGAAGTTACGGTTATAGATATGGTAGATTGAAAAAGGTGAGGGTAAATACGATCTCACAATCCCCCACCAGAACCACCGCCGGAACAGGAATTGGCGGGTTTAGCGCATTTTATAACTTTGCAAATGAAATGTCCCCTTTGGGAAACGCTTCAGCCGAATCCTGTGCTGAGTATATCATATCATTATTCTCTGACTATACCAGAATGGTGACCATGCAAAATCTTTTCCACGATGGCGGATATTCTTCTTCGGGAATCACTGAAGACATAATAGAGAAATACCTAGAAAAATAAGCATCCAGCCCCATCTTCAATGGGGCTTTTTTTATGCCGTCTCATTCGAGAGGCTGGTGGAGTTTCCTTTTTTCTTCTTTGGGACGCGGCGTTAGGTGATGTTTCTCAATAGCACGTGAGCATGCGTTCCATCTCAGGATGGCGTCGCTATTTTCTGCCGAACTTAAGGA
>DATGMS010000023.1:0-3086 GCA_035307285.1 Cyclobacteriaceae bacterium | reverse complement strand
CTAGCTTGCTATTATTGGTTATTGTAATAGGTGGAATTGTGATAGGGGCATTTACTGCGACGGAAGCTTCTGCCATAGCGGTAATTTATACCTTGGCACTGTCTTTCTTTTATAAAGAACTTAAAGTTAAGGAGGTTCCCTCTATCTTATTGAAAGCGTCTGAGACCACGGCAATTGTATTACTTCTGATCGCTACATCGATGAGCATGTCCTGGGTGATGTCCAGCGAAGATATTCCTCAATCCATCAGCAATGCCCTCCTCACCTTGAGCGACAATAAGTTTGTCGTATTGATTATCATCAATCTCATCCTGTTGTTCGTGGGTTTGTTTATGGATATGACGCCCGCGGTATTGATATTTACGCCGATTTTCCTTCCAGTTGTGGTGTCCTTGGGCATTGATCCTATCCATTTTGGAATTATCATGGTGACCAACCTTTGTATCGGGGTATGTACTCCACCGGTGGGTTCCGTGCTGTTCATTGGAGTAGGGGTGGCCAAGACGACCATTGCTAAGGTATTCCTGCCGATTCTTCCTTTCTTCTTGGCCATGATATTTGGGTTGATTATGATTACCATTTGGCCTCAATTGAGCCTTTGGTTGCCTTCTTTGTTTGGATTGTAGAGACGGGTCGGCTGATACAAAACTCCTATATTGAACCAGAAAACTATACTGCTTGATAACTTTTAACAATTAAATCATATATAATCATGTCAAAAAAAGTGGTAACCCTTGGGGAAATCATGCTTAGATTGTCTACGCCGGATTTCAAAAGATTTGTACAGGCAGATAGCTTCGATATCACCTATGGTGGCGGCGAGGCCAATGTGGCTGCCGCGCTCTGCAATTATGGGCTTCAAGGCACCTTTGTTTCCAAAGTGCCGGACAATCCAATAGGTCAGTCAGCTATCAATCACCTAAGAAGATATGGGGTGGATACCCAGTTCGTGGCCCGGGGTGGCAATAGACTTGGGATCTATTTTCTGGAAACAGGCGCTTCTTCTAGGGCTTCTCAAGTGGTTTATGACCGGGCCGATGCAGCTATTGCCGGGGCTGATGTTTCAGAATTCGATTTCGACAAAATCTTTGAAGGAGCCTCTTGGTTCCACACTACAGGCATAACCCCCGCTTTAAGTGACAAAGCAGCCGAGCTTACAGAGGCGGCTTTGAAGGCCGCCAAAGCCAAAGGCATCACAACCAGCATTGACCTGAACTACCGAAAGAAGCTGTGGAGCAAAGAAAAGGCGAGAGAGGTGATGACAAGACTTTGCCAATATGTGGATGTGTGTATAGGCAATGAGGAAGATGCGGAGACCACGCTTGGTTTTGTAGGCAAAGGTACCGATGTGACCAAAGGGGAACTTAACCTTGACGGTTACAAAGATGTGTTCCAGCAAATGAAGGAGAAATTCGGTTTCAAGTACATCGCCTCAACCTTAAGAGAAAGCCATAGTGCCTCTGATAATGGATGGAGTGCCTTGGTTTATGATGGGAATGAATTTTACCATACCAAAGAATACAATGTAAGAATAGTCGACAGGGTTGGGAGCGGTGATTCCTTTGCCAGCGGATTTATCTACGGCTTGGTGACCGAAATGGCCATGAAGGATGCGGCGGAATTTGGCGTAGCGGCTTCGGCATTGAAACACACCATACCCGGTGACCTCAACCATGCCACAGTTAGCGAAGTTAAGTTACTCATGGGCGGCGATGCCAGCGGAAGGGTACAACGTTAGTCTATACCAACGATTTAACATTAAGCTATGATTATAGATACCTTAACCAATTCAGGAAAATACAGTTGCATCCACCCGTTGTTTTCGGAAGCTTTCGAATTCATAGCCAACCAGGATCTGGATGCCATGGAGCCTGGCAACTACGAAATTGCAGGAGAAGAACTGAAGGCCGTGGTCATGGACAAGGCCGGTAAAACTGCCGCTGAATCCTTGGAGAAATTTGAGTGTCATAACGCTCATATTGACATCCAGGTGTGTATCCAGGGAGATGAACAAATCGGGTGGAAGCCACGGGCGGATTGCAGTGCGCCAAAGGGGGATTACAACGCTGAAAAAGATGTGCTCTTTTACAATGATTCCCCTGACGTGTACTTTCAGCTGAAGGCTGGGCAGTTTGTCATCCTCTTTCCAGAAGATGTACATGCCCCGATGATCAGCGAAGGAAACATCAAAAAGCTGGTGGTGAAGGTCAAGATATAATCCGCAAGCGAGAATAACTGCGGTTCATTAACTGATGAATGGCTAGCTGTCACCCGCCCAGTAGAATCAGGCAACCGCTGCTAGGCAGGGCGAGCAAATGATGCTGCGACGCAACGCAAATTGGCGGGAGGAGAAATTTTATCATCAACAGTATTGACGCAGCACGAGATTTTATTTCCATTAATGCCCCGTGTTTTTCACGGGGTATTTCATTTCAACACACATCATGAACAAGAAAGAAGAGCTATTGAAGCGGATCCCCGAACAAGGGGTATTGCCGCTATATTTTACCCAAGACACAGAAGTAAGTATAGAAGTGTTAAAAGCCCTATATGCAGCTGGGATCCGTATGGTGGAATACACCAACCGCGGTGAGGCCGCCCTCCGTAATTTCAAAAAAATGGTTGAGATAAGGGATCAGGAGATGAAGGATCTCTATCTGGGTATCGGAACCATCAAAAATGCCCAAATGGCGGAAACTTACATAGCGGCAGGAGCGGACTTTATCATCTGTCCCGGGCTGATTGAAGAAGTGGCTGCGGTGGCCGACAAAGAGGGTATGCTGTGGATACCCGGATGTATGACACCTTCCGAGATCATCCGGGCCGAAAACCTGGGTGCCAAGATGATCAAGCTTTTCCCCGGAAATATCCTGGGACCGGAATTTATGGGCGCCATCAAGGCGTTGTTCCCCGATCTGTTGTTTATGCCCACAGGTGGGGTTTCCCTGGATTCGGAGAATATCGGTAAATGGTTTAAAGCGGGTGTATGTGCCGTAGGAATGGGCAGTAACTTGGTCAGCAAACAGCTGCTTGAAGAAAAGAACTACAGCAAGATCCGGGAACTGACCGAACAGGCAATTGCCATG
>DATGMS010000022.1:0-9224 GCA_035307285.1 Cyclobacteriaceae bacterium | reverse complement strand
GAACCATATTGGCAATGATTTAGTATTTTTATTAAAAACAGGCTTTTTGAGCCCACTTTTTATGATGATGAAATCGCAGGGGGTTATCGGCGTTAATATGCTGCGCATTGCAGACCACAAAATCGAAATTATCGGCAAGTGTCTTCACGACCTGCATCGCCTTTGGGAGGAGGGAGAAATTAAGCCTTTAGTGGGAGGTGCTTTTTCAGCCGAGAACATAGCTGAGGCTCATGATTTGCTGGAATCAGGGAAAAGTATGGGAAAAATTTATGTTTATTGGTAGAATGCACTATACCCCTAGGTTTTTAAGAATTAGCGGGGACAGGATTTTTTTGGAGTAGAAATTTGGTAGATTTAATGCATTTTCTGGGATATTTAGGACTGGGGTCAGCTTAAATTACTTCCTGCTCTGCCCTTTTGAAAATTAGACCTTATATTAACGTTTATTCAATGCAATCATCCGTCGGTCTGCGCCATGTGATGTAAAATCGACTAGAAAATAAACCCTTAGGGATAATCTCTCATGCTTAAAATCGGTAAACTAAATTCGAAGCCATGGTTCTCTTCAGCTTCGATCAAACTGCGCTTTATTTGTGGCGCATTTGTCTTGGCAGGATGTGGCGAAGAACCCACCATTACAGAAGTGAATTTCGAGGAAGCTGAATTTGCCTCCTTTGTTGAGTCTGATTTTCCTTTTATAACTACCTCAATGGACGGCAGGCAGCTAGGGCCGGGATTTCCAGAGGACAACCTTTCTGCAAGGGTTATGGCCATCCGCTTGGGGGAAGACGCTGCCGTGGCTTTTGACACAGACATGTTGCGGTGGTCCGTAGCATGGACAGGGGATTTTTTACCTATGGTAACCATGGCCCAGATATCCTACAATGATTTTCACAACAAGGACAACCTTTTGCCGGTCATCGGTGGAGAAGCCCAGATTGCAACTGGCCAATATGCCGGATGGTCAGGGGCGGAACCTCAATTCAACGATCCTCGCCCTCCGGCATCTGATCACGAGGGCCTTCCCTGGGGTCCTTTGCCGGAAAACATGGGGCGATGGAACGGGTTTTATATAAGTGATCAAGAGGTCGTTTTGTCTTATACAGTTAGAGGTACTGCCATTTTTGAAAAGCCCGGTATTGTACAAAATGACGATAAAAAGGCTTTTACCCGAACCTTTGAAGTTCAAGAGCAACCTGAAGCACTTTCGGTTATCGCCGCTGAAGTTACAGATGGGGTGGGCTTCGAGATTAATGACCAAATTGCCTACTTGTACCAAGGTGAAGAAGAAAACCTTGTCACTGCTATTGGCTTAGCTGGTGATACAGAAGGAATTGAAATCAAGGTTACAGATAACCGTTACATCACGGTTCACCTTTCTCCACAAGATGGAAAAAGGGAATTTTCAGTTGTGCTATGGAAAGGAAGGACGGATCAAAAGGCAGATTTTGAAAACCTTATTGCTGAAGCGAAAGTTGAAATGCCTGATTTTGAAAAAGGCAGTTCGGGCAGGTGGAAAGATAAAGTATTGACGAAAGGTCAGGTGTCGCCGGATACAGCACCCTATGTCTTGGATCAGCTTACTCTCCCGATTCCCAATCCGTGGAATAGAAACGTAAGGTTGGTTGATTTGGCCTTTATCGATGGAAATAGTGCAGCAGCGGTCACTTTTGAAGGAGATGTATGGATTATTGAAGGCATAAATGAAAACTTAAATAAGATATCTTGGAAGCGCTACGCATCAGGTATGTATGAGCCGCAAAGTATCGAAGTGGTTGATGGTCAAATATACGTCTTCGGAAAGGAGGGTATTGTCAAATTCCATGACTTGAATAAGGACGGCGAAGCGGATTATTACGAAAATTTTTCCAACATCATGGCCCAATCCATTGAGACTCGGGAGTGGGCAAGTGATATGGTGGCCGCGCCGGAAGGTGGTTTTTATGTTTCAAAATTTGGGGCTTTGGATATGGGCCCGGAAACCTCCTCTCCAAAGAACCTGCTTGGTTTCCGGGCCGGATCCCCTCACGATGGATCCATCTTAAAAATATCCAAAGACGGAGGCTCCATGGAAATCATTGCCACCGGATTTAGGGGGCCATATATAGGGATCAATCCCGCGACTGGCGTAGTATCCGCCTCTGACCAACAGGGAAATTTTATGCCCTCTACGCCAGTGATGCTGGTAAACAAGGGCGATTACTATGGTGTTCCTTCTACAGCGCATCTTGATCCCCTTCCGGAAATTACGCCGCCCTTACTGTGGATACCGCATGGTGTTGACCGCTCCGGGATCAGCCAAGTATGGGTGAACAGCGACAAGATGGGACCTTTGAACGGACACATGGTTCATTTTTCCTATGGACGTCCTGGATTGTTCAAGGTATTGATTGACAGTGCTGGGCCACAGGTCCAAGGTGGGGTATCTTTGATTAAAGCTAATTATCCGGCTCCCACAATGAAGGGAGCCATTAATCCCGAAGATGGACAATTGTATACTACAGGTTTTTCCCTATGGGGGACCAATACCAGCACCATAAGTGCGCTGAACAGACTTCGATATACCGGGCAGGAAAGTCTTTTGCCCCAGAGATTTGCTGTACGCGATAGCGGAATTATTCTTGAATTTTCTGTTGAGTTGGATGAAGCCGTCGTAGACGACATCAGCAGATACCAAGTTAAGCGTTGGAATTATCTTCGTACGGAAAAATATGGTTCCGGGCATTATAAGCCGGATGGCACAGTGGGAGACGAGAATCTCCCCGTTCTGAAGGCCCACCTTTCGGACGACAGGAAGGCCATTTTTCTAGCTGTCCCCAACATCCAAAAAGTAATGCAAATGTCACTTTCGTATGATTTAACTACGGCGGACGGCAGAGAGTTTAAAGATGATTTTTGGTTCACGGTGAATGAGGTGGTCGAGCCTGATCTTCTGGCATTAGGATTTGGGAGCTTAAACAAAGAGGATATTGAATTTGATTTTGATCTTTCGACTCTGGAACAAGAAGAGGAGGTGTTGCCGACCGTTGGCCTTGGAGAAGAAATGTTCGTGAACATGGGATGTATTGCCTGCCATGCCATCGATGATCAGTCAGAAGGTAAGATAGGCCCGGGCATGAAAGGACTTTATGGATCATTGCGGAAGTTCAATGATGGCACCTCAGCTATAGCGGACGAGTCCTATCTTCTGGAATCCATTATCAGTCCTGGCCTAAAGGTGGTAGAAGGAAGGGAGGGAGAAATGCCGTCCTTCTTGGGAATACTTAAGGACCATGAATTGGAATCCGTGATCATGTATATCAAAACCTTGTCGGATGCAAATCCCGTAGAGTAACCCATTGGTAAAACACAGGTGTGACGTGGTAAAGCGATCTAATTCTTATATGGCTTGCCAGATATGCCTATTACCAGCAGCAGACTCTCGGGTTTTGGCGGATATAATACAGGAGCTCAATTGCCAACAGTGAGTTGGGGCATATGATCTAGCGATTGAAGAGGGAAAATTGGATGAAAAAGCCCAGAAAACTATTTTACGCTATTCTTCTACTATTTTTTATCTCCGAAGGGCTTTGTTATGCCCAACAGGAGTTGCCGCTTTACCCGGAGAGGATTCCTAATTTCAAGGATGTTCCGGATCAGGAAGAAAAGAACGAAAATGGGGACGTCATTAGAAGAGTAAGTCGGCCTACCCTCACGGTATTTTTACCTGATCAAGAAAAGGGAAACGGATCCGCCGTGATTATTTTCCCAGGCGGCGGATACCGTGCGTTAATGGCAAAAAGAGAAGGCAGTGATGTGGCAAAAATTTTTAATGACATTGGAGTAGCAGCTTTTGTGCTGAAATATCGTCTGCCCGATGATGACTTTCAGGTGGATAAATCCATTGCACCTCTGCAGGATGCGCTGCAAGCTATAAAAACCGTTAGGGAAGGAAGTAAAAATTGGAATATTGATCCTGGAAAGATCGGTATTATGGGTTTTTCGGCTGGGGGACACCTTGCGGTGACTGCCGGAACACAATTCCGCTCTTCTGTCATCAATAACCCTCACGAAACCAGTCTACGGCCAGACTTTATGATCCTGGTTTATCCAGTAGTGAGTTTGTCAGATAGCACCGGCCATAGGGGATCACGTAATTTCCTCCTGGGTCAAGCTCCTTCAGAGGATCAAATAGCGCGATTCTCCGCGGAACTTCAGGTAAAGGAGGACAGCCCGCCGACCTTTATCACTCATGGTGCAGATGATACCGTGGTGCCTGTGGCCAATAGTTTGGGGTTTTATGAAGCCTTACAGGATAATAATGTTTCTGCCGAACTTCATATTTATGCCAAGGGGGAACACGGGTATCTCCAGACCCCGGCGTTTGATGAATGGTTTGGGAGGGTCAGGAACTGGATGAAAAGTATGGCTCTTGTAGATTAAGCAGTTTACAAGAGCCGGTTCATGCCAATGCAGCTATTTGGTGGTGCGCAAGTGACCAGCCAGAAATGTTAGAAGCGTAAAAATCCCACACCAACTTTACCTCATTACATAGTGATAGTTTTAAGGGAATTCTTAATATTGGAACATGAAGAATTTTCTAAGTTTTATCTTTTTGATTTCCTTTCTACAGCCAATCGCTGCTCAAAAGAAGGATCCTCCGCCACCCTATGGTCCTGTGCCCAGCCTTCATCAGGTCAATTGGCAGAAGATGGAATACTATATGTTTATTCATTTCGGTCCCAATACTTTTACCGACGTGGAATGGGGGCATGGCGATGAAGATCCCAAGGTTTTTAATCCGACAGAACTTGATGCGCGCCAATGGGCACGGATCGCCAAAGCTGCAGGGATGAAAGCGATTATCATTACGGCAAAGCATCATGACGGCTTTTGCCTTTGGCCAAGTCAATTCAGTACCCACACCGTCAGGGAAAGCCCATGGAAAAACGGGCAGGGGGACATTTTAAACGAACTTTCAGAGGCCTGCAAAGAATATGGGTTAAAATTTGGGGTTTATCTTTCTCCTTGGGACATGAACCACCCTGCCTATGGAACTCCAGAATACAACCAGATTTTCGCTAGTACACTTGAGGAGGTGTTGACCAATTACGGTGAAGTATTCGAGACTTGGTTTGACGGTGCCAATGGGGAGGGACCCAACGGGAAACGCCAGGAATATGATTGGGATCTATTCCATGAGACCGTTTACAAGCATCAGCCCAATACAATTATCTTTAGCGATGTAGGGCCAGGCACTCGTTGGGTAGGCAATGAAAACGGATTTGCAGGCGAAACCAATTGGTCAACTTTAAACGTAACAGGGTTTGAACCGGGAATCAATGCTCCAAGTCAGAAAGCACTGAATGAAGGTGATGAGGACGGGGAGGCGTGGATCGCCGCAGAAAGCGATGTATCTATCCGCCCAGGATGGTTTTACAGTCCTTCTACAGATGATAAGGTGAAATCTTTGAACCACCTTCTTCAAATCTATTATGGCTCTGTAGGCCGCAATAGTAATTTGTTGTTGAACGTCCCAATCGACAGGAGAGGATTGATCCATCCTGCAGACTCAGCGCGGCTGATGCAGCTGAAGGAAGTATTGGACCATTCTTTTACGGAAAATCTAGCGCAAGACAAAGATGTAGAGGTCTCCGAAGTCAGGGGAGGCCTTTCTTCTTTTTCAGGGAAAAACCTCACGGATGGAGATTATGAAACATATTGGACTACCAATGAAGGTGTGGGGCAAGGTTCCTTGCTCCTGGATCTGGGAGAAGAGAAGCAAATCAACCGAGTGGTCTTACAGGAATACATCCCCTTAGGGCAGCGGGTCAAAGCATTTAATATGGAAGTATGGGACGGGGAGAAATTTGTAGAAATTGATCGACAGACCACCATTGGCTATAAGCGCATTTTAGTGTTCCCTTCCCTTACCACGTCTAAGATCCGCATCAATATTCTCGAGTCCAAAGCAGCTCCTGTATTGGCTGAACTGGCCATATATAAGGCGCCGGAAATGTTATCGCAGCCTAAGATTGTAAGGGATAAGGACGGCAAGGTCACCATCAACAGCGAAAGCCTTGATGCGGTAATTACTTACACCACGGACGGCTCACAACCGTATTTTGATTCAAACCTATATTCCACACCTTTTGACCTCCCAAACAAAGGAACAGTGAAAGCCAAAGCTTTTATTAACAGGGGAGAGAGGTCAAGCGAAACGGTAACAATTGACTTTGATGTGGCACCCATTGGATGGAAGGTTATTTCGGCTACCAGTTCGGGAGGGCGAACAGGATCCGGCGGCGCCATTGATAGCAATCCGAACACCTACTGGCATACAGGCAGGGAAAAGGATCGACAGTTTCCTCATCAGCTAACTGTCGATCTTGGTAAGATGATGGAGATTCAAGGCTTCTTTTACACGCCCGTCCAACACCACCAATCGTCCACGGGTGGGACGATCTATCAATACAGTTTTTTGGTGAGTAAGGATGGTGAAACTTGGGAAAAGGTGATCGACCAAGGAACATTTTCAAATATCAAAAACAACCCTATCGAACAAAGGGTGCGATTCGACCGCTCCTACAAAGTGCGTTATATTCAGCTTGTTTCTCATGCTTCTATAAATGACGATGAAGCGGCTACATCGGTGGCAGAGTTGGGAGTGATTACCCCTTAACTTTAAATGGCTGCTAAAACGTCATGATAAGACGCTATTTTGGAATGAAATTTTGAAGAGTATTTTAAATATAGAAGCTATGAGGTACCACTGTTATTCAAAAGCCTTAACCGGGTTCATTTTGTTCGTGTCAGGTTTTCTTGTTCAATGTAAATCACAGGGTTCAGGAATAGACATCGTATCAAGAGATTCAATTTCTTTCAAAAAGCATGTTCTTCTTCAGGATTTTATCGCCGAGGGTGTGGCTGTGGGCGATGTCAATCAAGACGGGCAGATTGATGTCATGGCAGGAGCGTATTGGTTCGAAGCACCTCAGTGGGAAAAGCATGAGATAGAGACGCCTAAGAAGTTTGAGTATGATAAAGGTTACAGCGATGCCTTTATCAGCCAAGGAATGGATGTCAACGGAGACGGATGGGTTGATTTTGTCCGGATCGGTTTTCCCGGCGAAGAGGTTCAATGGTTTGAAAATCCAAAAAACGAAGATGGACATTGGAAAGCGCATTTAATTCATCCAACCTTAGGGAATGAATCGGCTGGCTTTTATGATATAGATGGTGACGGCCGGATGGATATTTTGGGAGGAAATCCCTCAACCGGAGAAATGATCTGGCTCAAGGCTCCCGACCCTAAAAAGGGTTTGGAATGGGAGAAATATACCATTAGTAAAGAAAAGAGTCCGGGCACTGACCGCTTCTCCCATGGGTTGGGTATGGGCGATATCAACGGTGATGGAAGAAGGGATGTGGTCGTTACAGAAGGCTGGTGGGAAGCTCCGGAGGATGTTACACAGGCTAACTGGGCATTTCATCCGGCGGATCTAGGCGAAGCCAGCGCCCAGATGTATGCTGATGATCTGGATGGGGATGGTGACCAAGATGTGATTTCTTCCTCAGCTCACCAGCTTGGGATTTGGTGGCATGAGCAATCAGAGAAAGCATGGCAGACCGTGTGGACGACGCATTTGATTTCTGACGCATTTACCCAAAGTCACGGCTTGGTGCACATTGATATGAACGGAGATGGGCATTTAGATTTGGTGACCGGAAAGCGGTACTTTGCGCATATGGGCAGTGATCCGGGAGAGTTTGATGCTGCGGTGCTTTATTGGTTTGAATTCCATCCGGGCCCAACTCCCACTTGGACACCGCATTTGATCGACGACAATTCTGGGGTTGGGGTTCATTTGGTGGTAGAGGATATCACTGGTGATGGATTGCTGGACGTCATTATTGCTAACAAAAAAGGAGTCTTTGTATTTGAACAGGAGCGGTGAAGATGAGTGCAAGTGCGTGATAGTCAGGTGGTGTTACAAAAAAAATGGCTGAATTATTTTTAGGATACGTAATAAAATATTATTTTTGTCGTAAACTAGAATTAAAAAGCTATGGATGCGAAGATCACACTTTCATTTGATGCGGCGACCATACGCAAGGCCAAGCAATTTGCCGAAGATCAGAATATAAGCTTATCCAGACTCACCGAGTTTCTTTATAAGCAGTTGACTTCTTCCAATTACAAAAGCTTGGAGGAGTTGCCCATCGCAGATTGGGTCAATATGGTAGCTGAGGGAGAAGCTGAATACAAGAGAGCTCCTCGGTCACGAAAGTCCATGAAAGATGAATATCTAAGTTCAAAGAAATGAATGTCTTTTTGGACGCAAATATTCTTGTTTCCGTACTCAATAAGGAATTCCCCCTTTTCAGCTTTACCTCAAGAATTCTAAGCTTAGACCCTAAACGGTTTAAGCTTTTTACTTCTCCCATATGTTTGGCCATTGCATTTTATTTTGCGGAGAAGAAAAGCGGAACCAAACTCGCCAAAAGCAAGATCCAACTGCTTGTCCAGCATATCGAGATAGCTGATGCCAATAAAGATGGTGTCTTGTTGGCTGCGCAAAACAATTCCATAGATGATTTTGAGGATGGGCTGGAATATTATGCCGCATTACATGTGGGCTGTTCCTGCATTGTAACCGAAAATGTCAAAGATTTCTATTTTTCAGAAATAGAAGTGTTGAATGCAGAGCGGTTTCTTGAGAAATACGTATTATAATCTGTTGATAAACATAAAAATTCCCCACCGAAGCGATTCCGATGGGGGGTTTTTTAGAATTAATTTATTGCTAAAGTTCTTCAATCAGTCGTTCAATCTTCAGCGACAAGTCGGATATGGCTGCCGCGTACCGCTGATCCCATTCTTGAAGTTTATCGCTGGACTGCTGTTCTGCCTCATAACGGATACCAGGTAAGATCCAGCTGGCATAGCCGCTAAACGGATCGGTAGAGGCGTACAGGCTTTGGTACCATTGGCCGAAATACATTCCTTTTTCATCGAGGAAGCTCTTTTCCAGCTGTATCATTTGCTGGTTGACTCGTTGGGCTTGCTCGGAGGATAGCATTTTGTTCTGTAAAGAGGATGCTAATGTGCTGGCGAAACGGGTGCTGCTTTCCTGTAACTTTTGGATAGCATCCTGTGATTTTTTAAAGCCGGAGAACTCCTGATCGTAGGCGGAAACCATTTTCTCTGCCGTCTCGAAATGCATTTTTAAATCTGTGGCATA
>DATGMS010000021.1:0-2964 GCA_035307285.1 Cyclobacteriaceae bacterium | reverse complement strand
ATAGATCCGAATACCAAAATCACGCAAGAGAGACATTTTGAATTGGTCCATCCCGATGACCGTGAACGGGCGAGAAAAGAAGTAGCCAAATTATTGACTTCTAAACAAGATCAGATTTTTGAGGAGCGCGTCGTTCGACCCAGTGGAGAGGTTAGGTGTTTAAAGTCCTGGCTACGTGTCAAGACCGATGACAATGGGTTACCTGTGAAAATGATTGGTGCCTGCCTTGATATCACAGAAAGTAAGGAATCTGAACAGAAATTAATAGCCAGTGAGGAACGCTTGAGAAACATACTTGATTCGCAAACCAATTATGTGGTACGGATAGGGCTTGACTCCAAATATAAGTACATCAACAAAAAATTTGCGGAAGATTTCGCCTTTAATGACCAAGAGGACCTCATAGGCCTGGAATCAATAAGAACGGTTAGAGAGGAGCAGAAGGAGCAGGTAAAACAAGTAATCCAAGAATGCATTGCCCATCCGGGCCGAATGCTGAGCATTGAAATGGAAAAGCTGAGTCCCCGTTTTCCCAACAAAGCTACCTTTTGGCATTTTATCTGTCTCACCGATTCAAACGGCAACCCGCATGAAATTCAGGGCATCGGGATTGATATCTCAGACCGTAAGAAAGCAGAGGAGGAGCGGATGCTAAAAACCTTGGAACTGGAAGCTTCGGAAAGGAGATACAGTGACCTATTCCATCTAAGCCCCCAGCCTATGTATCTGTTTGACACCGAGACACTGAGGTTTTTGGCTGTCAATGCAGCCGCTATAGAGCAGTATGGGTACAGTCGAGAGGAGTTTCTTTCAATCACCGTTTTCGACATCAGGCCAGAAGAAAAGATTCCTGAATTACTCGATGAATTGGAGAGCATCAAGAAGAACAACATTAACTTTTATCGCGGAATCTATAAGCAGAAAACAAAAGAGGGGGAAATCCTTCATGTGGATCTGCACAGCAAGCTAATACCCTTTGAAGGGAAAATGGCCAGGCTTGTTCTGGCAGGAAATATTACTGACAGAGTAAAATATTTGGAGCGACTAAAGGTTCAGAATAGCAAACTTAGAGAAATTGCCTGGACCCAGTCCCATGTAGTCCGCGCACCTTTGGCAAGAATCATGGCTTTGATAGATATGATTAAAAATTACCCCGAACTGAATGAGGAAAATGAGGAGTTGCTGAGCTATATATTTACTTCCGCGGTGGAGCTTGATGATGTGATTAGGGAGATTTCCCGCAAAGCTGAGGAAGTAAATCCGGATGATATAGAGGATATAAATTAAAAAAGGCTCTCCGTTCTTAATTGAAGGTGTTCATAGGGATGATTCATTAAAAGCATCTGGCCTACTTTTTCAAAACCCAGCTGCAGATAAAGGTTTCTAGCTTTTTGGTTTTCCAGATCCACGAGAAGGCCTAAGGTTTTTCTCTGTTCACGGACGAAATGATCGATGGCATATTTTAAAAGTACTGTTCCCACTCCTTTTCCCTGATGTTCCCGATTGACGGCAATGGTATCAATGTACATTTCCCCCGCTTGGGTTTCATTTTCCGGAGAGATATTCCTGCCATATTGTTGTGTCAATAGGGACAAAACAGGCTGCCGGAGCTGTTCCAGCTTAGCCCCATCATAGACGGTAATGCTTCCAATAACTTGGCGGTTTACATCTGTTACCCAAGTATTTTCTAAACTATATTGATTTCCCGGTTCACGTACGAGTTTATGTATAAACTCTAAAGCTTGTTGTGGATCTTCGGATCCCAAAAAAGAATAGATGATCTCGCTCATGGCCAGGAGCATCAGTTCGGCAACGACAAAACTGTCCTCTTTACGGGCTTTCCTTATCATTATTCTCTTCCCTAATAAATTTAGAAAATGATTTGCTGGAGGAGGAAACAAAAAACGGGGAGAGCCTCCCCGTTTTTTGGATTTTTTACATCAATTTGATGTTTTGGTTCCTCCAGAACATTTCTGCGGGAGATAATTGTATCTCTTTTAGTTTAAACTTCCCGAAGGTTATTTAACTTAATTCAGCACCGATTTTTTCCAAAAGAATTTTTGTTTTCTTGATGCCTTCATCTTCACTTAAATTGCTGCCTTCATATTCGATTCCCACATAGCCTTTGTAGCCTGCGTCTTTTACGATGGTCAGCATTTTTCGGTAGTCGATTTTGGTCTCTTCTCCGTTTGCATCAAAATCATGGGTCTTGGCACTTACGCCTTTGGCAAAAGGCATCAAATCTTCAACACCTTGATATCTGTCATATTCGTAGAAGTTGCCAAAGTCGGGTAAGCTTCCGCAGTTTTTCATTCCTACTTCTCTCAAAACCGCACTTAACCAATCGCCGTGGGAAGAAACACCGCCATGGTTTTCAACGATCACGTTGATTTTGTGGGAAGAAGCGAATTCGCTCAACCGTCCCAAGCCGTCTACGGCTGCTTGTTTTATTTCATCGGGAGTGCCTTTGCCGGCAGCGTTGACACGTATGGCATGACAGCCGAGGAATTTGGCGGCTTCCACCCATTTATAGTGATTTTCCACAGCGGTAGTTCTCTCCTGATCAGAGGCAGCGCCTAGGTTACCTTCGCCGTCCACCATGATCATGACATTTTTAACCTTGTTGTCCTTAGCCCTTTTCTTCAGCTCCTTTAGATAGGCCTGGTCATTGGCTTTGTCTTTGAAAAACTGGTTGACATATTCCACCGCATGTATGCCATACGTTTTGGCTGCGACCTCAGGGAAATCGAGATTGTCCATTTTGCCCGCAAAAAGCGTTTTGTGGAGAGACCATTGCGCAAGCGAAATATCAAAAAACATTTTTTTCTTCGCCTCAAAGAGGGATGCTTCCGCAAAAGCCGGCAGAGCAGTAAGGCCAAGAGCACCCACTCCCAGCTGTTTCAGGAACAGTCTTCTGTTATTCATAAAATTAATCTGTTTTGAACGTGATTGATGTGATGTTTT
>DATGMS010000020.1:0-4305 GCA_035307285.1 Cyclobacteriaceae bacterium | reverse complement strand
GCTGCTCCGATGAATGGCTTCTCCAACGTGCCTGCTGCTAACTATGTAGTAGCGGAATATTCAGCAGCAGACATGGGAAATACGGAAGACGCTCTTAAAGCCATTTATTTCGAAAGAAGGCTTGAATTGGCGATGGAGGGGCACAGGTTCTTTGATCTAGTAAGATGGGGAATTGCTGAATCCTCCTTAAATTCCTATTTTGCTTATCAGGGAAGTTTAACCTCTGACGTACGAGGCGGTCGGTTTGTAAGCGGAAGGAGTGAATACTACCCTATTCCGTTGCGACAGATCGACCTAAGTGTGAATGCCGAAGGTGTTCCTGTTCTGAAGCAAAACCCGGGATATAACTAAAAGTTTGGAATGTCGTTGGGTGAGAGGAAGGCCTGTGTAGGTGCCTACTTTTTCTAAACAGGTCTCCCCAAAATTGCCGAACTGACACGTCAACATTATCCTAATAATAAATAAAGCCTCCATCTCTTGCGCGATGGAGGCTTTTTTGTTTCGAAAGCTTGGATCGGCTGATACATCACCGTTCTTCAGGATCAACTTCAGCCAAATGAAGAGGTAGGCTCAATCCAAAATATATTGCTAGTCTTCCACTTCAAGGGCCTCTAGAATATCCGCCAGCTCATCAAAATCCTTCAATCCGGGCTTGATTTCATCGCTTCCCTGCAGAGAAATGCCTTTGACCTGTGTCTTCTCTAGCACAGCGTCGATTGTGTCAGCACCAAACCCAAACCCTAGAAGCACCGGCGTTTGCTGCGCAAGGTGTTGTATGCTTCCGGAAAGTTCCGGTGTTAAAGGTAAATCGGATTCTAACAATAGAATGACATCGTTTTCCAAGAGGCTGGGGGCAATCGCGATCAGGTGGAGCACATCGTCATTATCCCGTAAAAGTTGTTTTAATACCAGTGTGTAATCGGTGTTCACCAGCATTTGGAGATGGGCTTTTTCAGTAATCTGTATGCAGTGGATGTTGTAGTTCTTGATCGTCTTCAAAATGAGGTCAGGATGGGAGTTTTCAAATTCCGCGACATATTCCACACCAGAAAGCCACTCGGTAATCTCAGTGAATTTTTGGGGAGAAAGATAGTTGGGATTGTTTTCCTCCAAGTTAAAGCCTATCCAGTTTACATACATACCTGCACAGTATCGTGCATCACTGAGATTGTTTACACCGCTTACTTTAACAAAAGTTTTAAGAGCCATTCCAATTAGGTTTTGTTTTCTTATCAATTTTCAAAGATAGGGCTTTCATTTAATTTTTATGACTATCGGCTAGGCCCCTTCAACGGGAAAGCTTGGAAGGGGAGAGGCAGCGATTTGTGATCAACAAAAAAACGGATAGTCTATTTCGGCCTTTCTTTTCCGAAAAATCAAATCCTGCATCGGAATTGTGCGAAAAGATGTAATTTTGGGACCGAGCCTGCAAATTTTATGAGTAAATTCTACCTTAGATATTTTGGTCTGATGTTTTTATTGGCCGCCTGTAGCGAAACGGAAGAAGCCTTGGACCTTGGGCTCGACTACCAGCCTTTGGCGTTGGGCAATTTTTGGGAATACCAGGTTGAGGAGACGATTTATTTCGGTGAGGCCGATATAGAAACCAACAACTTTTATCTTAAGGATCGGGTCGCTTCAGATTATATTAATGAAGTCGGGGAGCAGGTTTTTTTGTTGGTCAGGGAAAAGTCATCCGATAGACAAAGCTGGCAACCGGAAAGCACCTACACGTATAGAGTCAGTGATGGCGCATTGATAAAAAGCAGCCAAAATCAAATTTCCGTTTCTTTGGTTTTTCCCCCTTTGGAAGGGAAAGTTTGGGATGCTCATATTTTCGGCGTCAACGGGGAAGACAACTACCGTTTGGAAATGCTTCAAAATTACGCCGTGGGTGGCACAGAGTTTACCCAGGCTGCAAAAGTGATACAACATGAAGAAGATGACCTGATCATCCTTCGCGACAAGAGGTACGAGGTCTTCGCAAAAGAGGTGGGGCTGGTAGAGAGTTACTATGAATTGTTAAGTTATTGTTCGAGGAATGATTGCCTCGGCCAGCAGATAGTCGAATCCGGTCGGTTCACTCACTTAAAATTGATTGATAATGGTTAAGTTGGAGAGGTTTGTGGTCCTCGTAGGCGTGTTGTTGTTGCCCACCTTGGCCATGGCACAAGATCGATACGCAGTCCACTATAAATATAAGCCGCAGTCTCAGTATAGTCTGGAACTCCCCGGGGAGTTTATGTTGGAGAAAGCATTGGGTAGAAGGATCAAGGAGCGGGTCGAATTAGACAGTACGGATTTGCCGGTTTCTCCGAAATACGTTGAGACGGTTTTGCCGTTGGTAGAGAAGGTTCATTATCACTCCAAGTGGCTGAATGCTTCCATTGTGGTGGCAACAGAGGATCAGATAAAGGAAATTTCCAAACTGCCTTTTGTGCAGTACACTGAACTTGTGGGGAGGGGTTTTTATTCACAAGTATTGGATGGAAAAAAAGAGTCCATGAGAATTCCAGTTTCATTCAGGACCAAATCAAAGAAAGCTGATGCTTATGATTTTCAAAACGATCTCTTGGGCATTCCCCAAATGCATGAGGAAGGCTACACTGGAGCAGGCGTTACGATTGCCGTATTTGATGCTGGTTTTATAAATACTGATAAAATATCGGGAATGAAGCATCTTTTTGAACAGGGGCAAATCCTGTCAACAAGGGATTTTGTGCTTCCGGGTTCTACGGATGTGTTTAAGGTGGATGCTCATGGAACAGCGTCTCTGTCAGTAATGGCTTCTTACGAACCTGGAAAGCTGGTAGCAGGCGCGTTTGATTCGCAATATATCCTTTGCATCACAGAAGATGTCAATTCAGAGTATAAGATTGAAGAATATAATTGGGTAAGAGCTGCGGAATTTTCCGACAGTTTGGGCGTTGATATTATCAATAGCTCTTTGGGTTATAATCGCTTTGATGACCCTGCTATGAACTATCAATTGGAAGACTTGGATGGTAAGACGGCGGTTATTACCCGAGGAGCTTCCATGGCAGCCAAAAAGGGCATTTTGGTGGTCAGCAGTGCCGGGAACGAGGGTAACGGGAGCTGGAAGACAATTACCGCACCCGCAGATGGTGAAGGTATCCTCGCCATAGGCTCTGTCAACAACAATCTGGAGAAATCAGGCTTCAGCTCCACCGGTCCTACCGCAGACGGACGGATAAAGCCCGATCTGGTGGCCTTCGGGAGCGGCGTGGTGGTCTGGAGGCAAGTTGATAATCCCAATACTTCAAGTGGTACATCTTTTACCAGTCCTCAGGTTGCCGCTCTTGCTGCGGGACTATGGCAGGCCAGGCCCGATTGGACAAAGCAGGAGCTGATTGAGCGTCTTCTAGCCAGCGCCACGCTAGCGGATGAACCCAATTCTGAGCTGGGATACGGTATCCCCAATTTTAGAGACGCTTATTATGGGGAAATATTGGATCTGGAACAGGAAGAATCGAAATCTTATGTTTTCCCGAACCCTTTGGACGGGAATGAACTTTTCATATATTACGGTAAGGAAAAAGAATGCGGTTTTAGGCTCATCAGCCCGCAAGGCCAAATCCTTGCCGACCATAGTTTAAGCCGAAACTCCTTGCATAGCCCCTACCAACTCACTTTAAAAAACACTTTGCCAGGTCTATACATAGTTGAATGCCAGGAATCAGGGGATAGGAAACGCTTCAGCTTAGTGTTGAAGTAGCGTGTAGGGACCTTTCGACAAGCGTGGTCTTCTCACAGCTCAAAAACCAGTAACCAACCAATTACCAATCTCATGAAACGACTCATTGCCCCCTCCATACTGGCTGCGGATTTCGCTAATCTGCAGCGTGAAGTAGAGATGTTAAACAGTTCATCTGCTGATTATATCCATGTGGATGTCATGGATGGAGTGTTTGTACCGAACATTTCATTTGGACTTCCCGTTACAGCCGCCATTCATCGATATGCGTCCAAACCTCTGGATGTTCATTTGATGATCGTGAATCCCGACAATTATCTCGATAGTTTTAAAGATGCGGGCGCTGACATTATCACTGTCCATTATGAAGCTTGTAACCACCTTCATCGGACCATCCAGAAGATCAAAATCTTGGGATGCGAGGCTGGAGTTGCCCTAAATCCCCATACTCCCGTAGAATTGTTGTCCGATATTGTTATGGAGTTAGACATGGTGTGTCTTATGTCTGTAAATCCGGGGTTTGGCGGACAGTCTTTTATAGAAAATACCTATAGTAAGATCCGGAGGCTCAAGGAGATTATCCTGAAAGC
>DATGMS010000019.1:0-14746 GCA_035307285.1 Cyclobacteriaceae bacterium | reverse complement strand
GACCGTTTTTTAATAAATCTTGTGCAAATAGCAAATATGTGATCTCAATGATTGCTACACATAGGCAAGAGGCAGGGGCGTATGCTAATAGCTTCGAGGTGGTGTTTTTGTAAAGATCTTCTTTAATATCAGGATTAACGGACAAGGCGCTTACGGAGCAATATGATCAGAATGCAGACCGTCATGGTGGGTCAAATAGCAAAGCACATTGTTAATGTTCGTCAATTCAATATCAAAACGATTTATGAAAAATTTAAAGTACTTTCTTTTTGACGCTATTTGCCGCAATACTATCCTGAAGAGACGATGCAGATGAACAGCCTCTGAATGAAAAGAGAGCCAGAATCGAAGTGGGATTTGAAGGAAGCTTGAACCAGTATATGATCAATTTTGGCATCCACTCCTTATACAAACGAGAAAATAGATTTGTCACTCCGATAATTCAACACCCCGCGGATGTAGAGTGGACCCAGGTAGTAGAGCAGGCCAATACATATAACCTTTCTATGCCGTTGATCTTTTCAAAACTTATAGTGGGATCCGAGGAGCCTGTCCACACCATCGGATTTATTTTCAATGCCATTCATACTGGGGGTATTCCGGACGAGAACTTCCAGGAATTAAAAGCCACTATTAAAGTGTTTGGGGATGGTGAAGAGGTTGAGACTTACCAGTATTCAGCAAGACCGGTAGGGGAGGTGTCGGAGGCTTTAAGCGAAACGGTGATGTTTTAGGGGAAGTATTTGGACTTCTACATTTTGATTCCCATTTTTAGAATAGGGTCGGATCAATAAAGGCAATAGGATTGATGAAGGCATATTACCGGATCATAGAACATGGCTCTGTAATCATACAAGCCCAGATTTTGGTCTACCAGGAGCTCCTTGCCGTTTCAGATAGTTATTCTTTTACTGTTGCCTGATTGCCGAACTGGACGAGAAAGACAAGTCCGTTATCTTTGGCCTAATTGAGACGATGCTCACCGAAAAGAAGTTTAAAGACTTCTTTCAGAAAAATGTAGCGGCTCTATAAACAAAAACGGGAGTGTTAGGCAGGCAGGGTACGTATTCTTGTCCGACTACTACCAAAAGTTTAGAAACAAGACTTATAGAACCGCCGTATACCGAACGGTACGTACGGTGGTGTGAGAGGACAGATAGGGAAATAATCCCTATCTTCCTACTCGATTTAAAATCTAATAGATCTTCGATTTTATAAGATCTAACAGCTTAGGGTTGTCTTCCATTAAGTTGCCATTCAATATAGTATCGAAAAACTCCCCAAGACATAGAGTATCAGTCTTACTTGAATAGTCTATCAATACTTTTATCCTAATATCAATAGATCTTTCACTATCGTTAGCCTTCAAACCCTGTAATTCTGTACTAAGAGAAGTTAGGAATGCTTTATCTGATATCACTTTCGTGTTGCGAAAAGTTAACATAATGTCAATCGATTCACAGGTTACAGGTACCATTACATTAGTGTATTCCGGCAGATATGTCACCCTTACTCTATTGATTTCCCTACTTTCACCTTTACAGGAAAACAATACAGAAGAAAGAAACAATACAAACATCTGAAACAGACTATAATTTCTCATTTGCTACCAGTTTTTATCAAGTGATTTCAATTGTGCTTCTTTCAGTTTCTTATAATAAGCTTCTGTTTTCACCGTATTCTTTCTATTTGAAGTTGGCCCCGAAGTTATTACACTTCTGCCGGAGTGACCTGTTCTAGTGACTCCGTTAGCGGGGACTTCTCGATTTGAACGTGCGGTTTTTTGCTCGGATCCCGTAATGACTCGCCACTCCTCTTTGTTCGTATATTGTGAGTCAGGTATTGCAACTCCTTTTTTGTGATTCCCCGGAGCAGTTTTGAACTCTAAAGCATGATCTGACTCATGTTCCAATACTGTAGCCGGAGACACTGTTGCATTTTTATATTCTGCCCCTAATTCTGGATTCCAATAAATATTGCCTCCTATATGACCTGACTCATACTCCGTAGACATTACACCAACGGCTATCTTATTGTTGGTAGCAATCCCCTGCATTTTCTCCCCACCACCGTTTTCTACATTGTAATTGTAAGCACTGATGAACTGCTGTACGAAATCGTCATTAGGGGCGCCATCCGCATTGGTGCCGATAAACCTGAAATTAGACTGCTTTCCTTTATCATCAGTGTACCAGATTATAAAATCCTTACCGTCTGGGTCTATCATCATTACAGGGTTATTTGCCACCCAACTATAAGGTGACATTGAGGAATACTTATCCCCATGCGGATCCAATTGCCATGTTCTGCCTATTACCGGATCATATCCACGGGCTTCAAAATCATAAATATTGAGGTTTTGGTCATCCATCCACTCTTTGCCCTGATAGAGGTATCTGTTGACCTTCACCCCACCCCCGGCCTGGAAACCAAGCCCCGTCAGCTCCAGTCCCCAAGGATCATAGTGTGTCTCCTGGACAATAAAGGAAGAGGTGCTTTGTATACTGAAATCATCGAACCATACATCTTCCTGTGTCTCATTGACCAGAAAAGCCTCCATATAACCGTCTTCCGAAATATACAGATCCTCTTCCAATACTTCGTGTCTGTTGGCCGCATTTTTCGTAAATACCTGTTTCCCAGTCTTGTATAATACGCTGTCACTGTCATACAAGGCGTACATCATATAGGCTTCAGGTGCGTCTTTCTGTTGCAGGTTTTTGGCAAGTAGGTCGATGATATTGAAGACGGTGATGGCGTTGGGCTCCGCGGATCTTGTCATGGCCTGACCGAATTCCAAGAGGTCGGTAAGAAGCCGGTCCTTTGCGCCCGTGGCGATAAACGATCGGATGTTGGCCTTTCCTTTTTGTTCGTCTGTATATTTTCCATGTACCGAGAGCCTGATGCTGTCCCCCCGCTGTACCTCCTGTGTCCTGGCAGGGCCGAGCACCCTCCCGCGTGAGGCGTTCAGCCAGGCAACCCTGTCCCCGCCCGGGGTCACGTTATGCTCGGCACCGCCCTGACGGCTCTCGGGGAGCTGCTCAAACTGTACCTCCTCTTCCTCTGCGGCGGACATTTCCATGGTGGCCATAAAGCCGCCCGTCTGCGGCGCACGCACCACCTGGCGTACATTGCCCAGATGGTCCTTGATATTATATTCATAACGGAAGCTGGACGATTCATAGGCTGCCTTTCCCTCTTAATGTACTAGGGTGGCCAGTCTGTTGTTTACAAGCCTATCGATAACCAAACCGACGTCGAACAGCTCAGGCTCATCCAGCAGTTCGAATAAGAGGACAGACAGGCTAGATTCAAGCTGATCGACAAGATGCTCACCAACAAAAAATTCAAGGACTACCTCCAGGGAAATGTAGCTGCTCTTTAAAGCAAAAGCCCGGCAGTGCCGGGCTTTTCATTGTTTATGTGTCCTCTACAATCGGGTAAAACCTTTTCTCCAGTTTTACCCTGCCACAATCAATGGGAAGATCCATGTTGGGAACAAGCAAGCTGGTAATTGTAAATTCCTGACCATTTTTTAATCGGATAATCGAGTAATTGTAATTATCCCATGGGAACCACTGCAGCCGGTTTTCCGCTAATGGGTAAGATTTAAACCGCTTTATCAATTCGATATCACTGAACGAAAAACTCGCCGTCTCACCCTTCCGGTTTACCGTTATTCTTTGCCCTGCAGGATCATAGAAAAATATATCCCCTTTGTTTCTCATGTAATAATTGATGTGAAGGATTATTTGAGGAATGAGGAATATTAGAACTGTCACCAATGAAATTGGTATGATTTTTCCATAATCAATAAACCCATATCTACTATAACTAAAGTAAAATGCCCCGCATACTATTACAAGAACATAGTAAAAAATCACCCAAAGGTGTTTAAATTGATGTTCGATTGAAATCCTATAAGTATACATCCTTTATCTTGGTCTCCATCCCCTTCTTAAAGCATTATCAAATTGCCAGTACTGACGGCTTATTTCATTCCTCATTGGCTGTGTCATATCCCAGGCCTTTTCGCCCATGAGAAACAAGCCGCCAACTGCGGCTCCATAAGGGCCTCCAAGCCCGTACGCCGCACCGATAGAAGCACCTGTTCCTGCTGCCCGATAACCTAAACGGGAGCCACTTAAATCAACGCTCGAATAATCCACAACATCAAAACCTAAACTGACAATAGATAGAGCCGTTCCGGCACCAGATAAAGTTTTTCCTAATGGGGCTAACTTACTTATCGGTCTTGTCGCCGAAGTCATTGGCTGATTACCAAATAAGGAAAGGTTTCTTCCCGTTAATTGATAATTGCCGCTCAAACCTCTTCTAAACCCTTGCTGATAAAGACTTGTGCTTCTGTTTTCCCCCAATAACCACATCCCCTCTCCAGCAAGGCTTAAGCCTGTTGCGAAATCCCCTAAACTATAGTTACTTCCAAAATTTCCTCCGGCATTAATTTGTGACGCAGTCACTGTTACCTCGTCCAAAGTCCTTCCTTCGTAAATTTCTTCTGATTCTCGTTTCTTCCCTTTTTGCTTATTTATAAAATCACTTATTTCCCTCGGATCATTTGTTGAATACCCTCCCGGAATATCCACCCACATTCCGTTGGGATCAATAAACCTTATAGGGTTGTTAAGGGTATAATTATATGGACTGTAGCCAGTATAGGAATCAGAAAGAGGATCCATAACACTCCACCTTCCGGTCGCCGGATCATAGAACCTCGCCCCGTAATCATACAGATTGAGATTAATATCATTCTGGATTTCCTTGCCGTTGTAGAGATACCTGTTCACCTTCACCCCGCCGCCGGCCTGAAAGCCCAAGCCGGTCAGCTCCAGCCCCCAGGGATCATAATGCGTTTCCTGGACAATAAAGGGCGAAGTGCTCTGAATACTGAAATCATCGAACCATACATCTTCCTGTGTCTCATTGACCAGAAAGGCCTCCATATAACCGTCTTCCGAAATATACAGCTCTTCCTCCAATTCTTCGTGTCTGTTGGCCGCATTTTTTGTCAATACCTGTTTTCCCGTCTTGTATAACACGCTGTCGCTGTCGTACAGGGCGTACATCATATAAGCCTCGGGAGCCTCTTTCTGTTGCAGGTTTTTGGCAAGCAGGTCGATGATATTGAAGACGGTGATGGCGTTGGGCTCCGCCGACCTGGCCGTAACGCTGCCAAATTCTAACAGATCCGTAATAAGGTTTTGCTTCACGCCGCTCGATATAAACGATCCTATGTTTGCCTTGCCTTTTTGTGCATCTTTATATTTGCCGTGCACCGAGAGCTTGATGCTGTCCCCCCGCTGCACCTCCTGGGTTCTGGCAGGGCCGAGCACACGGCCGCGCGAGGCGTTCAGCCAGGCCACCCTGTCCCCGCCTGGGGTCACGTTATGCTCCGCCCCGCCCTGACGGCTCTCGGGGAGCTGCTCAAACTGCACCTCCTCTTCCTCTGCAGCGGACATCTCCATGGTCGCCATAAAGCCGCCCGTCTGCGGCGCACGCACTACCTGGCGCACGTTGCCCAGATGGTCCTTGATATTGTACTCATAACGGAAGCTGGACGATTCATAGGCTACCCTTCCCTCTTCATGGAGCAGGTAGTCCAACTGGCCGTTCCTGAAGACAAAATCGCCTATATAATCTGTCGTGCTGCTTAAGGTACTGCCCGTGTAAACCTTCTGCCTGAGTTTCCTGCCTTCCGCATCATAGCTATACTGGATCTTTCCGATAGATCCAGTAAAGGCCACTTCGGAAGGCAGATCAAAATGGTTATAGGCAATGTTGCTTACCTGCTTGTCCAGGTTGGATTTGAGGTTACCATTGGTGTCATAAGTATAATTGGTAGTGCTCCTTTCCTTAAAGTCCTTTGCGGTATAAGTGAGGGAGCCTTCCCCATCTTTCACCTGTAGCAGTCTGTTTCCGTAGGTATCATAGGTGTAGGCGAGACTGTCAACCCTTCCATAAGTAGAAGCGGTACGCTGGTTGTGCCGCTCCATAACGGTGATGTTTCCGTTTGGATCATATTTTATCCCACTTATATTGTACCTGCCGTTTTGTGCAGTGGCCGAAGGTACTGTGTAAGCCGATGCGGTGATCCTGCCCGCAGGATCATAACTGTAATTGTATCTTCTGCTTACATTGTCCCGGCCTTTCCAGTCCATGCGGGTGATGTTACCGTTCCAGAGGTTGGCGGTCGCACCGCTTTCGTAAAACAACTCCATCCCGAACAGCGGGTCGGTTCCGGTGGAGCTGTTGATGCGCTTGGCCCATCCCCTGATGTTGTAGGTATAGGAATTGGATGCGCCGGCTTCCGGATGGGATTTACCCGTCAGTTGTCCCAACTCGTTGTAAGCATGTGAGGCCAAGGTGATAATAGTGCCAGTGTTGATCCTGTGGGTGAGGGCGGCAAGATCCCCTGCATTGTTATAGGTGTAAGACCTGGTGAGGGTATAGGTGCCGGCACCGTTAAACAGGGTTTGGGTTTCTACCGGTTTATTTTCAAAGTTATACCTGGTTGAATGCCTAATGGTCCCGCCGAGGTGGTGCTTTGCGAGCGACTGGATCTCCCTGCCGAATTTGTCATAATAATAAACCGTTTCGTAAAAGATCCCCGTCTCCAGGTTTTTAACGAGTTTCCCCGTCAACAAGCCGGTTGTTCTGTCGGTATGGTCAAGATAAGAGCTCCCCGGCTTGACGTAGGCCGACAGGGTAGTGTTTTCATAGTTATCGTAATACATCACGGTTAGGATGTTTCCCTCATTGGCGGGGAAAGCGCCCGTGCCGACATTGGTATCGTTGGAGGGCAGGGTATATATATACGCCTGAAGGTCAACCCGAGGCCTGGAATCGCTGATAATTCCCGTTTTAACCGGACGGTCAAAGACATCATACTTGGTGTATTCCCATTGTCCCAGCGCACGCTGCACCGCATCCTGAGTAGCTACTAACCTGTCCTTTTTGTCATAGACCAGGTGCTCCCAGCCCTTTCCGGGTACCTTCTTTTCTGCCAGCCTTCTCCTTTCATCATACTTATAGAGGAAATACTGGCCGTTGGCCATGGTTGTATTGGTGGACAATGCCCAGTTGGTAGCCATTGCGGACACCGCCTTGGGAGGGACCACTACCCGCAGGTCCCCGAAATCGTCATAAACATAATAGGTGCAGAGCCAGCCGGTATGTGCCGCGGACGGAGATGGATCGGCCTGGATTTTTTTAAGCACTATCTGGCCCTGCTTATCCGTGTATTCCACAGATATCCTGTTATTTTCATCGGTGACAGTCTTCACCCACAGTGCCCCCGCCCCATATGCGGCGGTGCTGACAGGTAATCCGGAAGAATTGACCGTCCATATCCTTATCGCATCCGCTGAGGTGTTCGCCCGTTCGCCGTATTTTATCTCTTTTCCGCTGCCCAGCTTCCAGGCATTTCCCGGGGCGGCCTGCTTCTCCACCCGGTTAAGGGGGGAAGGTTCAAACTGCTTCTCGGAATAACTGTAAATATCCGAATATTGGCTATTGTAATAAGCGGAGTCGTGGGCGACGGCTTCGGACTGATAGCCGCCGGAAGCCGCCCCATAGTTCCGGGCGTAGGGAAGGTACTCCCTAGCCTGCCTCCCCGCGGCATCATAGGCTACAGGCGTGACAATGTCCCATCCCGAGACGGATCCCTGTTTGCGGACCGTCTGGGCAGGCCGACCGAGGCCGTCAAAATAGCTGAAATCCTTGTAGGACTGGGCCGATGTCCCGGTTCTTGCAATGGACTCGCTGGTGATTTCCGTTCTTGGACTGTATTTTTTGACAAAATTTGGATCCGATATTACTGCCCGAACGGGTACTTTGGCAGTGATACACCCCGATGCCGTATGCCTGTAGGCTAATTGATAGGTAGTCGTGACAGAAATGCTTGGAGTGGTGAAGTTCTGGCTACTGGAAAGCAGGGTAGTACCGTTGGAGGCATACCATTGATAAGTAAAGCCGGAAGGCGCAGATGCGGCTGAAAGTGTCACCGTCCCCGCGCCTATCCGTGAGACGTCGGGCGCTGAAGGCACAATACCCGAGCAGGGATCACCGCTCACCTGTATCGTGTGGTAGTCCGAATAATAGTTGTCGAAGGTGGAATACTCATAGTAGACACTGTGGGTGCCCGGGGTGCTATAAACTACCCTAAGGGAGTTTTGGGTTTGCTGGACTACCGTGCCCACGCCTGAATAGCTCCAATAGTAGTTTCCCCCCGCTGGCGGGGATACCTGGCCGCCGCTACTCCAAAAAGAGATGTTGAACAGCGTCTGGGTCCCGGTGGTCGCCGTGGAAGGCCCGGTGATTTCTACATGGCTCAGGCTCTGGCCATATAGGTTCCCGAGGATAACAAACAATACGGGCAATAAATAAATTGATTTCATCGGTCACCGGATTCTATAAAATTAAAGTAAAGCACCTTTAACATACCTTGCGTGCGGCCCAATGGCTCCAGTACCATCCTGCCATCGGAAGGAAAACTCACCAGGTATATAGAGGCACCTGTGGGAGAAGTAATTTGTAGCTCTCCCTCTTTATTCCAAATCCATCTCCCTTGAGTTGAAAGGTGTTTTCCATGTGCTTCCCATCTTGCTGTAAAATCACCTGATGCATCGAAAGTAAATTTTCTAGACGCAAGGTTTTCTAAAAACCTTATCCGCGGGAACTCTGACATTGATTCAAAGTCGAATCTTTCAGGTTCTTCCATATTGCTTATCATGCTGTGGGCATCCATTTCCCAAACTCCAACTAAAGTTTCCGCTCTTGTGACGGGGGTCTGAGCAGTAACTGTCGTAAAACAAAATGGGAGTAGAAGGATCAGTATTAGATTCTTAAATATATGTGTCATTTTTCTTAAAATCAGTTTCCAGTAGAATAGTTATATTCATGATGTTCAACAATATGCCCATCGTCATTCTTGACGGTTTTCAGTCTGCCAAACCCATCATATTCATAATAAGTCGTCTGATTTCTAACATCAGTGATACTTGTTACCCCTACTTGAGGATCATGCGTATAGGTGGTCATTTGTGCTCCGGATGGATGTAGACGGAGTTCGTCAATAAAGATCCCGCTTCCGCTGATGGTCACCGAGGCCGTAGTCACCATCCGCTCCACAAATTGCCAGGCGGTGGTCAGGTTTTCCGTTTTGTTCATAAAAGTCCAGGTGCCGGTACCGCTGGACCGCCTGACCCAAAAAGAGAGTTTGTAAGGCGCGGCTGTGGTTGCCCCGGTTGCGGATTTGGTAATATTTCCGGTATCCAGACTGTAATACTTCCTGCCTGTTTTTGAATTGGCTGAAGCAACAGGAGTACCCGTATAGATCCAACCACCTTTTTCTTCCGCCTCGAAACTTGTATATGACACCTGATTTTGCAATGCGTTTTTTATTTCGGCAACAACTAATTGTGGCTTGTGAGCCCATAAATATGATGTCTTTAATCCTCCTATGTAGGTATACTGGATAGGATTCCCCGCACTGTTGTAACTGTCATACTTTACCGCAGTTTTATATCTGCTATCTGCTAAAAATGCCGAGCCAGTTACTGTATCAGGAAGAGTACCAGTCGGTTTATTGCTGAATTTAAATGAAGATAAACCTAACGGGTTTAGTGTTTCCAATCTAAAAACTTCATCGACTAGAGCCCGCCCCCCTTCTTTATACTTCGTCAATACACCATCCACAATGGTGATAGCAGCGCCTTTTTTTATAGCGGTAACTTTTTCGATCGGGTACGCAATCTGGTGATTCGAAATCATTCCAGAAATAAAAGCTCCTGGAGTATTTGAATAATCTTGAGGATAAACGTATAATTCCAGTCGTGTTTTGTCGCTTTCAGTTACTTCTTTTTTTGTAACCTGTTGATGTCCTATATTTTCATATTTGAAAATGGTGGATACGAAGAAACTATTGTTATTGTCAAAATATGTTTCTTTTTTGGAAACGGGATAATTGTCATCAGAACTAATAGAGTAGTTTGAATACAACCAGCTACTAGCCTCCTCTTGTTTAATATTCGGATCTATATCGGCATCGAACCCCACTATCCCGTCGTTCACCGCATTTTTGGAAACCACCAAGCCAACATTATTATACCATTTTTCTGGATAGTATGAGTAAGTAAATTCTGTCTCTTTTACCTTGCTAAATACATTCCCTGCAGATAGTTTGTATTCCATTTTTTTCATAATTTGGCCTCGTTCATAGAAGTAACTGTTTAGCGTTGGTCTGCCTATATGGGAAGCTGCTTGCATAGCATCAGTTCGATCACGGAATTCATATTCTATTTTTCCGATTTTAACATTTCCACCTTGAATGTATTCGGTGACTTTCGGATAAACCACGATACTTCCGTCAAAGGGAACGATATCAATGGTCGGAGTAGCAAAGAAAGACCTGACTCTTTTAGAATTCGAAAGGCCGTATCCCATACTTGAGGTATATGCGTAATATCGAAACGATTGGCTGGCGAAGAAATAATAATTACTTAATTGAAAGTTTGATCTCGACACGTTATATTCAAATCTTCTTGTAATAGGAGTGGCGCCACTTTTTTCATATGTGTGAATTTCTTTGATTCTGAGTCCACCGGCCAGTTTCATACTGCCGTTGTCAGAGTACCTATTTGTTTCGAATTTAAACTCCGAATAACCTCCTGTCGCATAGTGAATTTTATCTAATATTCCAGCCTTCATATAGACTGAATCGGGCTCCCTTCCATTTATTGTATTACTTCCAACCCAGATAGAGCCTTGGTTATAGGGGATTTGCATCCTCGGAATTAATGAACTGTTTGTTTTACCGTTGTAGTAGCCCCAGTAGTCTTTCGAAAAAGAGTTATATCTCGGCAAGCTGACATTCGTATTATATTCAAATCTGTGGCTGTTAATCTTTTTGCTATCCTTATCATATAGTTCCATTCTATCGAGTCTCAATCTTTTAGATTGGTTATCGGTGCCATTTATAAAATAGCTATAAAAAAATCGATATTCCTTGACAACCTGATATGGGTCGTTATCTACTTTTTTATATATCTTAATCGAAGATAAACTTCTAAAATCGCCAGAAATATCCTCTCTTGGAGATGTAGATTGAATAAATTCAACCTTGCCTCCAGGAAAAATAATTTCATTTAATTTTTTTTCCGTTACATAAACATTATAATTTTTAAAAGAGGTGGTACCTGGGTCGGGGTAGTATATCTGAGGACTTGCAACCACTACTACATTATCGCTTACAACTAAAGACTCAGTTCCCTCATTTGCAATGGTTCCTGAAACTGTTGAATAGGTAAAATTTATACTGTCTGTTTTGTTAGGTAACAGGATTTTCTCTAAAAGCCAGGAACTTGTATTTTGGCTTTCCACCCCACTGTTACTTACCGTTGTCGTCTCTCTGGTGGTTTTCCCGAATTGAAAAAAATTGCCTGATTCATCTTTAATGTCAAAACTGAGGGAGTTTTGATGATGTGTGTAATCTATTTTGATTGGGGAAAAAGGTATCTTTGCCACGACCGTGTTTCCACTAGACCTGTCAAAAAAAAATTTTCCTGATTTTCCGACAAAGGAATAGGAGTATATATCTGGCTCGACATCCTTTAATCCACCTTTGACCATAGAGAGATAATTTCTATCGTTTACATCATATACACTCAAGTTAGAAGCCTTCTTGATGACGTTGTTCAAATATCCGTTGCTCCCTTCATCATGCCCCCCCATTATCCTTCTACTAACCTGTCCACTTGCTTCAAGAGCCCATCCCATCCCTACCCAACTAGCTCTGTCGGTTACCTTGTTACCTGAAGCGTGGTATTTAAGAACGATTGGCACCGACATGTCATTTACCTGGATTACATGTAACGGAATGGATATATCCACTGTACCATTGAATAGATTCACCTCATGATTCTCAAATTTGGTAAGGGCTCCCATGGAAGGTGGTTGTGCGGATAAGGTGGGTAATAGTCCTTGGGAATATTGTGCCCAAGTAACAGAAGGCGTCTGAGATATGAGTCCGACGCAGAGGACAAAGAGGGGAGATTTCCAATTTTTCATTAGCTACTTGGTTTGACTTGCTTGTATGATTTTTGAGAAGATGTTGAATCGGTCTCTATCTCTGTTTCATACGTTTAGTGGAAGTTCGTTAGAGTGTAGTCCTTATTTTAGATCCTGTATCAGTTCGTATTTTCCTATTGATTTTTAACCTTTACTACTTTGGGGAGTTAATGAGCTAGGTCTGAAATAACTCCGGCAGATTCTAGTTTAACTCTATATGTCTACCCTTCTGCCCCAACATGCTTAGCGCCCCCTCCTTTTATGTGAGCCGCTTTAATCCTAAATGTACCTTGCCAGCGCTGTAGGAATTCACCCGATAGCCCTTTGACTTCAAAAGCCGGTTTTTTCAAGAACTACATGTGATATATGTTTTCCTTTTTGAAAAGGTTACAAATAGCTACTACAACCACCCCTGGCTTCCGTCGGGATGGTTCTTTGGGATGACCTATCGGATCAGGAAACACTTTGGCTCCTATCTAGAGCGGTTTTCGAGTCTTTAATAAAAAGATAGAGTTGTACAACTAAGCTTTCACTATAAAATGCCACACCATTGGTATAAATTCCAAAATATACGCTGAAAATCACCTCATTCACCACAAAACAATTTGGTATATTTTTTCGGACAATATTTTCATTCAATTTAATGCGATCCTCCAATAATCTCCAAAGCTTTTCGTAAAAATTTCTAGTTTATAAATTAATAAAAAATAATATATTGATAAATTGCATATTATCACGTTTTTATAACATTATTTTTGGGTGGGCCTATTTCGTCCCAAGTTAAAGATGTTTCATGCTGGTTCTGATGCTTTTTGTTTTTATAACTTGCTTGCTTCATGAATTTACGTGCTTTCCTAATAGCAGACATACTCGATCCAGTTAGTTTCAAATACATAAAAACGCATTTCTTTTGAGAAAATATTTTTTTGTTTAGCTATATAAAAAAAATGCAATTCGATAATTTCTCGTTATGTGGGATTCGGCCATTTTCTTCCAGAGCCAACTCAACCCCGCATTTTTCAGTGGCTATAACAAGAAAAACAGCCTCACCCTCTCCTCGGATCCACCTTCAAGAGCATCCTCCCTGCTTTCTTAACCTCTATGGCCGGACAGTCAAACTCCTGCACCACCTTCCCCTCCAGCAGGTAGATCCCGTTTCCCCGGAGCGGATATGCTTTCAGTGATTTTGAGAAATGGACCGTTTTTCAATAGAAATTGAGATGAGTATTTGATAATGTGTGAATTTTTATTAATAAATTACCCCTATTCTTCAGCGATATTTTGCCGTTCTGGTGAAACAAGTCCCTAAAAGTATCCTGTCAGCCATTTAGCAGGCATTTTCTTGCCGCTTCCACAACATCTTTGTTGATCGCCCTCAGATTATTGATTTTGATAACGCGTGTGATCTGGCTAAATAAACGGTCTATCAGTCTGAAGTTTCCAGCGGTAAAGTGAACAATTGTGTTCAGTGCTTCTACATCCGAAAAGTGATCAGGATTGTAAGTAAAGTCCAAACTTGCCTATATCTTAAGAAAGATGAAGCGCATTTCATCATCGCTCAACCTTTTGAACTCATGACTGAAACCAATTCTAGAAAACAACTGCGGAGATCGGGAAAACCGTTTTTCAATGCCAGGCATATTAATAAGGATAAGTCCGAATTGATATTGGTCATAGAGATTTCTTACTTCCTCCAAAGCTTTGATGTTAAGCCGGTCGGCTTCATCAATAATTATTAGGGGGCATGTCACGTAAACATCCCTGACTCTATTACAAAGATCAGGTTCGCCGTTGGCTTTAGCTAAGGTGATGCCATAGCCAAATGTCCTCCGGATAATTGCTGTCCTGATGATCTTGGGCGTATTGGTTACCGGAGCTGTAACCAACGCTCCCCTACAATTCTTGATTACCTTCTTTTTTTGGGTGAAGTTCGTCTATTGCACTTTCATGCACCAGTTCCTCCTCCCATTGGGAAAATGGGTTGCGGCAAGTGATTTTCCCACGCCTGGTGAAAGCAGATATTATGAAAAACAAGAAGGCTTTTTCTACACAGAAACAAAAACTGCACTTGAATGTGAACAACCCTGGTATCACCCAGGGGTGATGTAGGCTCCAGCCGTCCGTCAACCTGCCGCGGCGGGATGTTGGGGTGGGATTGCCCTTTATGCCACGGGTTTACCCGCGGTTATTGTTGTTGAAGCTTTTCAGACTTCGCAGGGATATAGGTAGACATAGAAATACGCAGGCTTATAAATCCGATAAAGTTCAAATTCAGTGATTTATCCTGCTAGGTGGACTGCCATGCCAAAAGGGGTTGAATGTGATTAACCTTGGGTATGAAAATAAAATGAAAATTGAGGTACGGTCAGATTTTCACTGAATTTCTCAAGCTTTTTAACTAATATTAGGGGCTTATCCAGTTAATTCAGTTTAAAAATTTTCTTACCTAAAAAAATCTAAGCATTACTGTATAATGTATAAATCTCCTTTATTGACCATAGCATTTGTTGCGTTAGGCTTAGGCGCCTGCAGTGAAGATCCCATTGTTCCAATCGATAACTCAGTTCCTGCGATTTCCAAACTGGAAGGTGCCTCCGAGATTCACCCTCGTGCGGGTCAAGTTCTTGACATTCATTCGCACGGCATTTACTTTAATTTT
>DATGMS010000018.1:0-2284 GCA_035307285.1 Cyclobacteriaceae bacterium | reverse complement strand
AATTATGCCGTTAATGGCATTGAACCTTCAGGAAATTATGGACTCACCTGGACATTTGAAACCCAGACCACAGGGATGCGATTGGCTTCTTTCTTTTCAGATCCTTTAGAACTCGCAAGTTCTTGTTTAATGGCATTTTCAGTGGGATTGATCTGGTACCTGACTACCAAAAGAGAAAATGCCGGCATGTATATATTGGTGATGGTCGCTGCAGTGGGAAGTTTGTTTTTCTCTTCTTCAAGGGCAGCATTTGCCGCATTCTTTATAATGGTGTTTTTTATTGCTGTTGTTTTTAAATTATATCGGTTGCTCGCTTTAGGAGCCTCAGTTTTTGGGGTATTTGTGATATTCATACTTTTTTTCTCCAGTGATGATTTTTATTATTTTGTATACGACACCATCACCTTTCAAAATGAGTCTAGTATTGGTCATGTAGTGGAGTGGATAATGGGATTAGAATCCATGATCTCCAATCCATTGGGGATAGGTTTAGCGATGAGCGGGAATGTAGGAAGTGTGGAGGAAGATCTCCGAGTGGGGGGCGAAAACCAGTTTCTGATTTATGGCGTACAACTCGGCTTTATCGGTTTGATCCTTTATATTTCGCTTTTGGGTTTCGGAATATCAAAATCCCTGGTGGTCTTCAGGAAGTCTCCCGTTGTGAGCAATGCCAGAGTAGCGTTTGTGGCTGCAACAACGAAATTTGGTTTATTATTACCGCTTTTTACGGCCAATGCCGAGCTTTATTTATACGTATCCTTATTGACCTGGTGGATGTTGGGATATAGTATGAAAGAATACAACAAAGTCAAATTTGCTGAAAGGCAGTTGCAGCTGGTTGAAAATTAGATGGCAAAGAAAAAAATACTGGTGGATATTTTTTATCTCCATGTCGCCCAGACGGGCATCAAAACCTATATCGAATGCCTTTGTGAGGAAATTGAAAAGGGGAATCCTGATGAATTTGAGTTCATAGTATCTCCGAGTCAAGAATCTATCGCCGAAAGTACTTTTTTTAAGGGAAACACAGCCTTTTGGAAAAATCTACTCTATCAAGCCGTGTATTTTTTCAGGAAGTTGGTGGTGCTTCCTTTATTGTCTGTTAGGCATCAGTCGAATATTGTGTTGTCTCCTGATATCCTTTCACCGTTATGGACGAGAGGGAAAAAGATATCTGTAATTCACGACGCCTTTTTTTGGGAGAACCCCGAGCATTACAACCCCCTTTGGTTAAAGGTTTATTTGACTATGCTGAAATGGGGATTAAGAGGTAGTGCCCACGTAGTTACCATTAGTGAGTATTCGAGAAAGCAGATTCAAAAACATCTACAAATGCCTTCTTTGCCAGTCCATGTGGTTTATCCCTCATCCAATATCAGGTCAACGGTAATAGAGCATCTAGAAAACTCCCCATTAAATGGACCCTTCTTTTTACATGTGGGCGTGATGGAAATTCGGAAAAACCTGCCGGTGTTAATTGAAGCTTTTGCCCAATTGGTGGAGATGGAAGGGTTAATGGACTATAAGCTGGTGTTGGTCGGACAACGGGGCCCCAGAAAGACCTTAGATGATTATGATAATATCCTGGCTCTGATCAAGCAGCTGAAGCTTGAAGGCAAGGTGATCCTCCCCGGATATGTCAGCAGGGGAGAACTTGAAAATTATTACAGCCATGCGGTAGCCTATGTCTTTCCATCGCTTAACGAAGGTTTTGGGATGCCTATACTGGAGTCGTTTTCTTATGGTCTCCCTGTCATCGTCGCCAACCAGGATACCTTAAAGGAAGTTGGCGGCGATGCGGTATTGGTGGTGAGCGAAAATACTCCGAATGGATTTGCATATGCAATGCTTCAGGTTGCTGAAGAGGATGCTTTGAGAAAGCAACTTAAAGAAAGGGGTAAGGGACGGCTGCAGCGGTTCTCCTCCGATAACTTTTTCCTATCTTTGAAGGATTGTTTGAGAAGAATTGTAAATGAATAAAGGCATTAACCGAAGAATTCACCAATTAACCGGTGTTGACCTTTCGGATCGGTTTGGAGAGCAATGGGATAGCCTGTCAACTGTTGGCGTGTTTGTACGGATGTCTATCTGGCTTTTAAGGGGAACATTGAAGAGGCTTTTTTTTAAATCTTCCCAGGGAGTCTTGATGATTGGCAAAAGAGTGACGCTTAGACAGATGCACTATCTTGCAGTGGGGAAAAGCTTTATCGCCCAAGATCATTGTGAGATCAACTGTCTGTCCCGACGAGGCATTACCCTTGGAGATAAAGTTACCGTCGGAAGC
>DATGMS010000017.1:0-6934 GCA_035307285.1 Cyclobacteriaceae bacterium | reverse complement strand
AAACACCAACGACAAAATCAGCGACATAGGTCCTGATAAATTTGTTAAAGCATCAAGGGCAAATTTCAACCTACCTATTCTTCCCGTTATCTCCGTATTTCCTTTCCAGTCATCTCTCATGTTACCGTGTTTTTATCCGCTTAAAAAAGCTTCTTGAGTGTTGGTATTAGCGGTAGGGCAACCATACCGACATCTCCCCTTGGCCTCGATTGGCCCATGCGAAATAAGGGATGAGCTTTATAGGGCCTTGTTCCAATTTTTCTCCCTGTACAGGTTGGTAAAGCTTTTTCTCCCAGTTTGTTTTTTCCTTATAATAAGCATCCCCTTCTATCCCCATCACACGGTGCCCGGCAATTTCCACCCATTCAGGTCTAAGCTGAATGTCGTTGGTAATTACCACATCATCAATCCTCCTGCCTGAAGGCAAATCCATGGATTCCACACAATAGACCAACGGGCCTCTTTTAACGGTTATCTGGTTTTTGGCTTCCTCTACGAGCGGATTGGCTTCCAAGTATTCTATAGGCATAGCCAAGACAAGCTTCACCTCGTCACCTTTTTCCCATTTGCGGTTGACTTCCACATACGTTCCCGACGTCATTTCCAAATCGCTTTTCTGGCCGTTGATAGTCAAATGTGCCTTTCTACACCATTCCGGTACTCTAAGAAAAAGTGAAAACTGCTCAGTTGGGACTTTATCGAAGGATAAACTGATGGTTTCATCCCAAGGATAATCCGTGACCTGTCGCAGTTCGATCTCGGAACCATTCCACAAGGTAGTGCTTAGGGAATTGCTGCCATAAAGGTTGACAAAGAGACCTTTTTCGGAAGTACTGTACGCATAGTTGTTAACCTGGGCCAATGTCCTGGCAACATTTGGCGGACAACAATTGGATTTAGAAATATAACCCTCCCGTTTATTCGGCCACCTCAGTTCGTAAGGAAGATCGTGCCGGGCACTTAGTGGGTTTGTATAAAAGAATTCCGTGCCTTCTAAATTGATGCCGGATAGAATGCTGTTATACAAATTAAGCTCCATCACATCGGCATGCTTTGCATCCTCAGACACCTGCAGCATTCTCCAATTCCAAAGCACATTCCCGATATTGGCACAGGTCTCGTTATGTGCATCGGCATTAGGCAGCTGGAAAGGTTTGCCGTAGGATTGATGTGTTTTTTGTACTTCGGAAGGCTTATAGGATGTACCATCTGGAGAAACTCCATCATAAAGAGCGCCACACCCACCATTAACGTACATTTTGCTGTAGACCACATCATCCCAAATGGATTCCAGGTTTTCCAGCAGCAACTCCTCCCCCGTTTCAGCATACAAATCCGCCACTCCGGCATAAAGATAATTGGCCCTCACGGCATGTCCCATGGCGACCTTTTGTTCTCTGAAAGGCATCCTATCCTGGTTGTCGTCGGTTCCGTCATCCGTCTTGCCCCGGATGTCAATCAGGTTTTGCGCCAATTTCAGATATCTTGGATCTTTCAGTGTCCGGTACATCTCTGTTATTCCCATATAATGGGAGGGGCAGATGGCGTTCCGCGCCAACTCCGGAGAAGCTTTCTGGTAAAAATCATACAGGAAATCTGCCACTCCTTTCGCGACCTTTAAAAAATTATCCTTCCCTGTTGCCCTATAATGGACACAGGCCGCCGTCATCAAATGGCCCATATTGTATTTTTCGAAACCCAGCTGTTTTTGCATTTGCTCCTCCCCCAAGGTTCCCCACCTTTGCTCGATCAGAACCGGGGTATGCAGATAGCCATCCTCCCGCTGGGCCTTTTGGATCATTGCAATGGCTTTGTCCATTTCCTTGTCCAATTCCGGATCGCGGGTGACGGCGTATATAGAAGCCATCGCTTCAAATATCTTGTAAAAATCCCCATCATGAAATGACGGACCTCTATGCCTTCCTTCTTCTTCTCCGGCAGCAATCCGAAAATTCATGGCCGCATGATTAACCTCATCATCATGGTAAAGCTGCCACATAAAAGGCAGGGTTTTTTCTTTGCTCACGGTAAACCAATCTGCCCAAAATCCTTCAGTCCACTTTACATCCTGCATGTCAACGCTTCTTAATTTACTGTGCGGGCTGTCGGTGGTGTTTGTCAGTGAGTTCTCCTGAGCTTCCAGTTGACCTAGGACACTCAGACCTATTCCCAGCGTCAATTGAATAAAGATTTTCTTGCTTATCATGTTGTGAGACTTTATATAAATTGGCTTTAGATTTACTCTTCAATATTTTGACCGATGGAATTGGAGAGCGTCGTTTTTTCTTCCAAACTCATTCCGAACAGATTTACTATGTCTTTTTCCCGGTGACTAGGCTGTACACTGAGCATTACCACCTTTCCCTTCTCCACCACACCCTCTATGATGGTTTGATAGGGGGCGTGGAGTTTGAACTGCACATCCCAATCGGGAGGCCAGGCAGGGAAGAGGAAAATTTTCTCATCGTCCGTCTGCAATAGCATCTCCTGCATCCCAATCATGCCCGAACCTCCCCAGTTATGATCCGGAACCCAATCGAAGCCGGGACCCCAAAATGCCGGAAACCTTCTGCCGGAATCACCCATTTTTTTTAAGGTGAGCGCAGCAGCCTCAGCTGTCATTCCCATTCTTGCCGCAAATATGTTATCCTGTTTCCATCCTATATGGCTACGGAACTTAATGGCATCTGGATCATACTGCCAGGTGTGGTGGGCAAATTCAAGATTTGGCCGCCCAATCCCATAGATCCCCCAGGGGTAAACCGGATAAAGCTGAGGGGTTTCCGTGTTGTTGAGCCTTTCCCAAAGCTTGGCAGGTGCCAAGGCCACATGTCCCTCCAGTTCACGGAAATTCAAAGGGGGAATGCGTTGCAACATTCCTTCCCAATGCAGCGCTTGTTCATCGCTGAGATACTTCGGTGGCAACTCTAATAACCGCTCAAGTATGATCCGTAGACCGGAGATGGTGGAATTGGCATTATACGCCATCTTATAAGTTTCATTGGCCGTTCCCGGATAAAGTACCAGATGTCCGTTTTGGTCCAAGGTTTTTGCTCCTCTGGAGCTTGCCAGGTACCGGTAGTGTTCATCAAAGAACCGCAGGCAGCTTTCTATAAAAGAGATATACTCTTGGATATCTTGTCCTGTATAGCGTTCCGTCTCCAACATCATCAGGCAAAATTCCAGCACCGTGTCCCATTGGTATTCCAGCCAGGCATTGTATTGCATTCCCGGATCGAAGTTTTCCGGTCTTTTCCAGCCATATTCAGAAGAATTGGGTAAGCCAAAATTCTCCAGTTGCTCTGTAAAGGACGCTCCCTGATGTCCCCAGTAGATTTCTGATCTTAACTCAGCGTTTTTTAAAGATCTCAGATAAAATTCAAACTGCGGTTTCATCAGATCAAAATCCCCTGTACGCACCATCGGAAAATAAACCAAGCGTTGGTTTTGGGCAGTCATAGTGCCTCCTCCCCAATTTCGGTGGTCAGGGGTGAATTTGAGCATCGAGTCGGTATGTACCGGATCAACGGTGAATAACCCCCCGTTAAATTTGGTGGGATAGGTGCCAAATGCATTGCAGCCCAGCATGTAGCGAAAGAGCTGGTAATTTCTGCCAATCTGCCATACGGTATCTTGTAAATTGGAGCGATCGGGATCGGTAATGATATAGCTTTTGTCCCAGTATTCCTTCCACCAATTCTCAGTTGCTTCTCTTGCAGATATTGGGGATTCCGGTTGTCCTTCTACCAGATTCCACAACCCGCTAATCCAAGTGTTTTGATCAGGGGTTTGTTTGGTATGGAAAAAAACTTGGACCTGATGGCTGTCGGAAGGACTTCTGCTTTTAAGTTTCCAGCCTCTAAAATCAGTATCCTGATACATTCCATCTTCCTCTTTATCCGGTTCCATGTTACTTCCGTAAAGCCAGCCTCCAAAGATGAGGTTACTGATGGGATCCATCATTTGGTCCTTTACCGATTCCATTGCCTGTTGCTTCACGGTCACGTCAAAAATGTTATCCGTTCTGTTACGGTGATAAAATAACACACCCTGTTCTTCAAACCGTATGCTGTCCTGGTAGGTGATTATCTCTCCCTGGGGAGCCCACTTATAGGAATTCGCATTATTGGCTCTTCCTATCACAGGCCGATCTTTATATCTCCAACTTTCAAAAGACACTTCAGCTGTTGTAGGCCTGGTCCCGCTGATTTCAACATGGATCACCGGCTGAAATACATCCACCCAAAGCTCAATTTCTGCCTGGAGAGACCCCGTTTTGCCATAGATTTTGATAAAACCGTCTTTTAGGATAAGTTCTTGCCGAAACTCCTCTGGATTTTCAAAGGGATTTGGATCCAACCGCAATTTGACCCTCCCCAGCTTAAGAAAGGTATTATGCTCATCAAAGGTCCCGCTTCTGGAGAGGTAGAAATAAAGATCTCCATTTTCCACCCAAACATTCGTTCCGATATCCCCACCACCCAGGGGCATGGATTCTGATGCATTTTCGCTCTGGTTCAGCCAGACGGGGTTATAATTTTCAGGGTTCGGGATCTGGCCTCTGGCTGGAAACACCCAAACCGAACTGAAGATGACACATAAGGTTACTATATGCTTTAGCATTTGATGTTCAAAGTTTTATACGCTATGGTTGGAATACCGACTTCATATAAGCTGTGTTGGCTCCGTAGTTACGTTCTACGTTCCGCACATCGTCCACGTCCCTGGACCGCTCAATGATCAGCCAGCCCGACCAACCCATCTCATCCAAAGTTGCTTTGATCTTATCCATATTTAGCCTAGGATTGTTTTCAATCCAGACTCCGTCGGTATCAGAGCAATGGATTTGTGCAATATTATCCTTCCCCAAAATTCTAAGTTCGGTGGGGATGTCTTTCCCATTTCTAATGGCGTTGGCAAAATTGAAGGAGCTCTTGATGGCGGGAGAGCCTATTTCCGATAACAGGTTTTTCTCTGCCTGCGCATCCAGTGCGGTTTCCACCGCAATGACTACCCCGGCCCTCTCCGCCTTTTTGCCTGCTTCTTTAAGTCTTGCGACAATGAGAGGCCGTACTTCGGGCTTTTTGACCAGATCCCCCTCCACCCCTAAAGGAAGAAAAGCTATCTTAATTCCCATGGCTGTCATCGTATTTATACAATCGTCCACCATTTTGTCTACTGTTGGTCTTTCGGCAAATGATTGACCATAAAAACCCGACATGGCTATGGAGGAAATGGCGACTCCCTCTTTGGAAGCCTCTTTTAAAAATTGCTCCCTGACCTCCGGATCCTCCAGCTTGTTATCGAAAGTTTCCCTTGCGCCCAGACTTCCCATGTCCAGCTGTACCCCGTCCGCACCGATTTCTTTGGCCAGAGCAAATGCGCCGATTTTTTGTCTTTTCAGGATCATCCAATCACAAACTCCGATTTTATAATTGGAGTCATCAAACTGAAAATTGTTCTTCAGGTCTTGGCCGGCCACGGTGAAGACAGCCATAACTGCCACCAAGGTCAACATCCCAGCAACATGGGTTTTTATGGATTTTAAAAACATGAGATAGATAATATTTGTGGAGCATTCTTAGGTTTAAAGTACAGGTAAAGATATTTTGCGGCAGGTCGGTTTTACAAAACGATGTAAGTTAATCCCAGCCATCAGCTATTCTAAACCTATAGGGTATCTAGTTGGATTTAGCTTCAAAATCATCCGGCCAATCGCCGTTGACAATGGGAGCTACCGAAAGCTTACTTGGATCTATTTTGACGTACTTAATTCTTTCCCTTCTCCAGGTGTAGACGACGTGGACCATTCCATCCGAGCTCTCGATTACTGAAGGATAAGAGTATTGGCTAATATCCGAATCCTCCAAGACCATGGCAGCATTCCAATGAATGCCATCCTCCGAAACAGACACATTCAGTGGCGTTCTGGCTCCTTTGTGTTCCCCTGCCGGAGGTAATACGTGATTGTACACCAACAGCTGTCTTCCATCCTCCAAGGTGACTGCATCAGTTCCGGAGTTATTATTCGGTAGATTAGTTTTTTCTAAAGGTGACCAGCTTGATCCTCCATCCGCTGACCATGAAGACACCAAAGCCCGACTTCGGCTTCTACAAAGCACCTGTAGCTTTCCGTCTTCATGCACCAGCAGGCTCGGCTGGATGGCATCAATGTTCTCTGGCCCCTTGTCTATCGGGCCAGCCTTCCTCCAAGTCTTGCCAAAATCAGAAGTGATTTCAAAATGTATCTTCCAGCCGTCTCCCTCTGTACTGGAGGCACATACCAGATCTCCATTTTCCAACAAAACAGGCTTGTTTTTGACGGGTCCTATATATCCTTCCGGTAAAGGTTTTGGCTGGGACCATGTCCTTCCCTGATCCGCGGAAGTCATCAGCATTCCCCACCATTCCGATGGCTTTGGTCCCACCTTATAAAAAAGCATAAGGTCCCCCTCGGGCACCTGGTACAGTACCGGATTCCAAGTTGGATACCTTAAAGTATCATTGATTACACCGTTTGCAACTTCCACCGGACTAGTCCATTCCCCCTTTTCATTTCTGCTGACCCATATCCCTACATCGGGATGTCTTTCGTGCGTTCCGCCAAACCATGCTGACACTAATCCCTTTTCCGTCTCCTCAATTGTCGCAGAATGACAGGAAGGAAAGGGAGCCTCTTCAAAAATAAATTCATCCACCAGTATAGCTGATTGTGCATTCGCCAACTCCGAAAAGGAAAGAAGCAATACAGCATGAAAATATAGGGTAAACGGGGAGAGAATTAACATAATTTTTAGGACTTTTTGTTGAAGAACGAGGATGCTTTTAAGCGATTAGGATAGCAAATTACTGATGACTCCTGACTTGACCTTCCTGTTCTGTACTGTTATACCTTAGTAAAACAAACCAGCGATTCAATCGATTGCGCAATTAT
>DATGMS010000016.1:0-3120 GCA_035307285.1 Cyclobacteriaceae bacterium | reverse complement strand
TTCTACAGAAGCATATCGGTAATAAGAAGTTCCCATTCGGGTGTAGCTGTTGCCAAATTTTTGGATTTCAAAAGCGGCACCAGCGGTGAAGGTATGGTTGCCTTCGATATAGGTTAGGTTGTTGATAAACGAGAAGTTATCATTGACCACATCGTTTTTGTAGGAAAATAATTCCGTACCAAAACTCATATAGTTGATGTCACCTGGGACTTTAAACGAATTACCCAAGGAATCCAGCCTCATCCCTCCGTCCCATATATCCACAAAAGGGAACAAGTGGTCGCTCGGGGTACTTCTGGTATCCTGTATTTTAGAATACGTGGCTAAGAACTGATTTGACAGCTTAGAACTGAAATAACTGTTTAGTTCAGCAGTGATAGATTGCACCTTATTTTCTGTGCTATAGTTGCCATTCTCGAAAGTAATGGAGTTTTGGCTAACTCTGTTTGCAGCAGAATTGCTTCCTCCACCGCTTCTTGGTCTAGGGCCAGACGCCCCATTTGCCAATTGACTAGAGATTCCTGTCACCTGGTTGTAACGTACGGCCAGTTTATGCTTTTCGCTGATGTTCCAATCGACACGAGCCAAGAACTTCGTACTATACTGTTCCGCCTCATTGGCATATCCCTCATATCTTCCGGGATCATAACCCCACTGATTGATCAGGTGATTGCGAACTGCTTCCAAATCCGATCTTCTGGTTCTTGCGATGTTGTTTTCAGGATCAGCTACCCCATTCTCTGAAGCTCTCCAAAGGTTGGCGCCTGAAGCGTTGGCCCCAGTGTCTTCTTCACGTTCTGCATTGACAAAAAAGAACAATTTGTTCTTGATGATCGGCCCACCCAACCTAAAGCCATAGTTTCGAGTGGCAGCTTCTACCGCTTCCAGTTCCACGTCACCTATTCTTCTTCCTTGAAAGTCTTGGTTACGGTAAAAACCATAAGCCGAACCGGTGAAAGTGTTGTTACCGCTACGCGTCACTGCGTTGATTCCCGCTCCGGTAAAGCCGCTTTGGGTTACGTCATAAGGGGCAATATTCACACTGATCTCCTCAATGGCATCTAAGGAAATAGGTTGGGAATTGCCTCCGGGGAGGGAACCGCCACTCAATCCAAAGGCATTGTTGAAGTTGGCACCGTCTATCTGAAGGTTGTTGTACCTGGAATCACGGCCAGCAAAGGAGTTGCCGTTGGCTTGAGGAGTCAAACGGGTAAATTCCGTCACACTCCGGCTTATCTGAGGCAGGCTTGTTAGCTGTTCATTGGTCACATTAGTAGCGGTACCTGTACGGGCAGAATTAAAATCCTCTCCACGAGCAGTTACGACAACCTGCGCCAGCTCTATGCCTGTATCAGAGATCACAGCATTCAGGGCATAAGGTTCGCCCAATCTAAGAATAATGCCGCTATAGGTTTGGGGTTCATAGCCTATAAAACTCACTTCAATGGAGTAAGGCCCGCCCACTCTCATATTGGGAAGGTTAAAGCGGCCTTCAAGGTTGGTAACGGCTCCGTATACCGACCCAGAGGGTTCGTGAACCGCCCTCACCGTTGCCCCGATCAGGGATTCGCCACTGTCATCCGTTACGCTTCCCTGAACACTGCTGGTGGTCACCTGTGCAGATAGGTGTCCCATCGCAAGCACAAACATTGCAAGCGCAAAAAGACTGTTAAGTAATGATTGCCTCATAATTAATTTGGTTTGAATAAATTGATGTATGCTCTTCTAAATGCAAAGGTAGGGCTTAGAAGCGACACTGATTTTTTGTTTTTGTTATGTATTTAACATTTGTTCACAAAGTTACTTAACAATTGTTTAACATCAACTTTGGTATAATGTTTTTTAAAACATTAATCTTTGAACCCAAAACCAAATTTTGCATCATCCATCCTTTTCAAGGCGTAGGTAAAATTTCTATGTCCAAAAAAGGGCAAAGCGGCTACATTTCCCCAACGTGAAGTTCTCTTTCCGCTTCATTGTGCCTTTAAAATTGCTGGCCATGAAGTTTTTTTCTGATGCGGGTTTTTTGCCCTACAACAGCTGACTCTTTTATGGAAAGAAATTTTATTGAGAAAAATTTTCCTCTTGATGCTTTTAATCTATAGCAGGTAACACAAAAAACGTATTGTGGTTAGTGCTTTTATCCGACTCCTATCTACTATATTTAAAAAAATCTTACTTCAGCCGCTGAATGAACCGAAAAGATATTATCTGGCTATATGTCTATATGACCGCCGGCATCCTTGATCTTTCTTTTATCGCCCAGAATTTGCCGGATTATAGATACCTCAGCAAGCCTGTCATCCTTTTGTCCCTGATCGTCTATTTCATTAAAGGGTCACAACTTATAAAGGGGAGCTTTTTACGAAAAAGCGTAACGGCAGCGCTGGTTTTTGCCTTGATAGGCGATATTTTGCTGATGTTCCCTTCGTTCTTTCTGTACGGACTAGGGGCATTTTTGATGACCTATATATGTTATGTCGTCGCTTTTATACTGGCCCAGCGTCTTTTGCTCAACGTTTCTAGCTTTAATTTTATCAGATTATTTATCTACAATCTCCCTATCTACCTTGTAGCTGCATTTTTGTATTTCCTCATTCACCGTCAGCTAGGATCCGTGAAAGCTCCCGTGATCATTTACTTATGCGCCATGGTCATGTTGGTCACGACGGCTCGGCTGAGATTTAAGAATACAAATGAGTCCAGTTTCTGGCAGGTTTTGATAGGATCGGTTCTTTTCTTTATTTCCCATGGGATATACCTAATTGATCTGTTCTTCCAACCAATTGCGGAGGTGGAGATATTGATGATGGGAACCTATCTGCTGGCGCAGCTATTGATCGTGATGGGACTGAGGAGCCACTTTTTGGATGTACTCATAAAAGTGGGAAGAGCGAAAAAGGGAGAGGATAATCCATAACAAAATCTGTGGCCCACTGACTACCAGTTGGGGGTCAGGGACTTTCCACCAATTTATCTGGAAACGAGCTGGAATCCATCAGCATCCTTCCATGCAGGAAATTTTTCCCGGAAGGAGAGGAGCTTTCCATGATCCAAGTCAGCGTATACAATATCCTCCTTGTCTTGCGTGAAAGCCAAAGTTTGTCCTTTGAAGTCATA